>JAFTFP010000059.1 GCA_017449485.1 Lachnospiraceae bacterium | reverse complement strand
CATGGTAATCTGAATGTTCCGATATAAATAGAAAATAAGGCGCTGAACATCCTGCTGCCCGGTAAGGCCGGTAAGGCGCCGCAGTCTCTTTCCCAGCTGAAAGGCGCTTTCATACAGCCGCCGGGGATCCGCCTCCGTTTCCGACATGCACGCCGCCGTATACACCGCATATGCCTGCAGCGCTTCTGACGCGGACCGCCGCCCAACCCGGATTTTCTTACTTCTGAAGCTTCTGGAAGCCAGATTAAGCAAAATCCGGATCTCCAGGCAGCGTACCCATTCCGGCGTATTTTGCTCCAGATGCGCGAGCATCCATCGTGAAACTGCCGTTCTCATCCGTACATCGCCTCAATTTCAGCAGCGTAATGCGCTGCTACATTATTGCGCTTCACCTTCAGATTGGGTGTGAGCTCGCCTGCCTGAATGCTGAGGGGCTTTTCGATGACCGTATATTTTCTGATCCGCTCCGGGTTGGAGAGATCTGCGTTCATCTGCTCAATCTGCCCGGCAAGATCCTCACAAGCGCCTTCCAGCCAGATCAGCGCGGTGCAGTATGGCCGGTTTTCTCCCACAAGGACCGCTTCAGACACACCCGGAATATCCTTGATGCGCTGCTCGATCTTGGGAATGCTGATGTTCTTTCCGTAGGCCGTAATGATAAAGTCTTTCTTGCGGCCAAAGAGGGTAATGTGCCCGTTTTCGTCGATCACGCCCAGGTCGCCCGTGCGCAGGACGCCGTTCTGGATGTTTTCCGTCTGCAGGCCATAGTAGCCCAGTGTCACCTGCGGTCCTTTTACGATCAGCTCTCCGTCCGCCTCTGCGGTGATCTCCGTCTCCGGCAGCGCCGTGCCGATGGTGGGAAGCACATTGTCGCCCAGACGATTAATCGTAATCAGCGGGGCTTCCGTCTGACCGTAGGCATTGTGAATTTCGATCCCCAGCGCGCGGAAATTCTTCAGCAGCGTCTCGCTGACCGGGGCAGATCCGACGATCAGCTGGCTGCACTGATCGATGCCTGCTTTCTTCATAACAACCGTCTTCAGCAGTTTTGCGCGCATCTTCTTATAGAGACCGTGCGGTGCGTTCAGCCACATTTTGCCCACAGGGTTTGCTATGACCTGTTCCCACAGCTTTTCATAAAAGCGGGGAACGGAGAAGAAGATGGTCGGACGCACCTTGGGCAGTGCTTCTGTCAAGGCGCCGAAATCATTGAGGTAATAGTACCCCACATCGGCGAGCAGATAGTAGGGTGCATAGGAGGCCAGGATGCCTTCCACAACATGGCTGAGGGGCAGGAAGGAGAGGTAGCGCATCGGTTTATGCCGGTCCTGCCATGACACAAGATTGGTGAGCATTTCGCCCATCCAAGCCAGCTGACTGAAATTGAAGGTGACGCCCTTGGGCTCTCCTGTCGTGCCTGAGGTATAGCGGATCGTGGCCAGATCCTCCGGATCCGGATACTGTGCGGGCGCTTCCTCGCCGCTCTTTTCCAGAAACTTGTCCCAGTTCATGGCTGCAGGGAGCTTTTCCTGCTTCACAACTGAAAACAGGACAAGCTGCGCGTCCGTCTGCATTTTCTCCAATTGACCCAGCATGCGCCGATCGCCCACGAAGAACCACCGGGCGCCGCTTTTAAGCAGCAGTGTTTCCGCCTCCGCCGCCGGCGTCGTGTAATAGATCGGAACGCTGACCGCGCCCATCAGGCCGATCGCCTGCTCCAGCGCCAGATAATCCACAGAATTGATGCCTGTCAGCGCAACCCGGTCGCCTTTCCGGATCCCCCAGGCCCAGAGTGCATTCCGGATCTTCTGAATCTGCTTGTTGACTTCGGGCCCTTTCACGGCCTGGATGCCTTCCGAAGTGATGTTGTAATAGGTGATGGGGTAGCGGCGGCTCTCCCGTCGTACCATGGCCTGCTCAAACACGGTCTGACCAGTCTGGCGCATAAAGTTTTTCCGGCAGGCAAAATTCAGCTGCGCGCCGAGGCTGTCCCGCCAGTCGGGAAATGCGGTGCCGCACAGCATGTCGGTATGGGTTCGGTCAAATTGCTGCTCCGCATAAAAGTAGGGCAGAAGGATCAGGAGGTTGTTCAGGCTGTTCTTCTCCTTCTGATCCTCCTTTTTGTTGTAGGCCAGGCCGAGCGTTTTAAGTCCCGGAAGCGGCAGAAAGATGGGACGGGGCAGCTTGACGGACAGGTTCTGTGCGGCCCAGTCAATCACTGCGTCACAGAGTTCGCCGGCTGTGGGCGCCTTCTCCGCGGGGCAGGTAAGATGAAAAGTCATCCCGTCAGCGCTGTCCGATTCAGCTATTTTCAGAACCGCATCTGCCACGTAATCCACCGGCACCAGATTCAATGGGGTGTCTTTGTGAATTGGAAAGAATCGCATTTTGCCCAGCAGCACCTGTTTGAGGATATAGTAGATCGTATTGAAAGTCCGGACCCGGCCGGTCCTGGAATTTCCGATGATCATCCCCGGGCGGCAGATGGAAAAGGGCAGACCGGAAGAACGCAGCAGCGTCTCCGCCTCTGCTTTGCTTTCTTCATAGTGACTCGAAAAGAGCGATCCGGGAAGATCATCCTCCAGAATTAGCCCTTTTTTCTGTCCTGCTGTGTATGCGGTAGAAAGATAGACAAAATGCTTTAAGTGCGGCAGTGACCGGGCCAAATCAATCATATTCCGGGTCCCGTCTACATTGGTTTTCTGCAGCTCTGCCTTGCTTTTGTCGAAGCTGATCTCCGCACCGGCGTGGATCAACTTTGTCACATTTTGCTGCAGTTCCTGCAGCATCTCCCGGTGCAGGCCCAGTCCCGGCTTTGCGAAATCTCCGGGCAGCGGCAGCATCTGATGCCCGATTGCCCGATACAGGGCCGGGTCGTGCTGCCAGGCGGCTTTAAGCCGGTGAAGCGCCTGCGCATCGTCTGCCGCCCGAACCAGCACATACACCGTTTTATCCGCTTTCCGGGCCAGTCCTGCTGCCAGCTCTGCGCCCACAAATCCTGTGCCGCCGGTCAATAATATGCATTCTTTCATAATTCCTCCGGGCTGCGCGGCTCTGACTCAACCGTGCCTGCAGCTCAGTCTCTTCTGTTCTCCGGCTTTACCCAGAAATGCCATTTGGGAGCCTTCGGCATGGGCTCATGCTTGATCAGGGCCTTGATAACCCGGCGATGTGTATAGCAGCAGCACAGCAAAAGCAAGACTACAATAATTCCGATAATCGTTCCGGTAGACATATACAGTTCCTCCTTTACATCCGGCCTGTTTTCGACCCAGTGCATTCAATTGCGCACATTCTATTCCATTGTATCTCAATCCCGCCGCCATTCAAGCACAAATCATGACACATTTTCTTACAATGAGAGATTTATGCTGAATTCACTCATTCTGTTTCTTGTGCTAAAATTAAAACATGAAGAAACAGAAGTCTCAATTTCTGGTCAGTCATCAGCAGGAGGCACTTATGCACAGAATGACAACCCGGGAGATTTTGGCGGAATCCTTCCGGGAGCTGGCCGAAAACAAACTGATTGATAAGATCACGATCCGGGAAATCACTGACAACTGCGGTTATTCCCCGGCTACCTTTTACCGGAATTTTAAGGATAAATACGATCTGATCGCGTGGGAATACTCCTGCCGGATCGAAAAGATCATGGCACGCGCCGAAATGTGCGGAAACAATTGGCGGCAGGCGCTGATCGAAGTGCTGCACTATTATCAGAGTGAGAAAGAGTATCTTTCCAATCTTCTTACGCATACCATCGGACATGATTCCTTCATCCAATATATGGCACAGATCAATGAAGCTGCGTTAACCAGATTCATTCAGGAATTGACCGGACAGACTCATATGGACCAGAAAACTGAGCTGCTGATCCGGTTATTCTGCATCGGCACGGTAACTCTGGGCAGTGAATGGATTCTGGGAAAGTATAATATCAGTGCGGAGGAACTTGCAGAGGTCTGTGCGGATTCTGTCCCTGTTCCGCTTCGTCCCCTGCTCCTGAGAGAATGAGAGAATTGCATATAATTCTCTCATAGTGATAGAAAATCCAGAGATTCTAAATTGCAATCTGCACATTAGAAAATTAAGTTAAAAATGTGCTTCATTGCATGATCAATATTACAACAGGGAGGTTATCAAAATGACAAAAATTGAATTTTTACAGGAACTGGCTAAAGGTTGGTTTGGCAATTCCCAGCAGCATTCCATTCAGGCCCAGCTGCTCAAACACCGCGGCTTCGGAAAGCTTGCAGATAAAATCATGGCTGAATCCGAAGAAGAGTGGAACGAGGCCAAGAAGGTCAATGCCCGCCTGATCGAGCTGGGCGTAACCCCGAAGGTGGAGCTGCAGGAGTATCCCGTCTTTACCGATATCAAAGAAATGCTGGAGTATGACTGCAAGGACGCTGCTGAGGCACTTCCGGCAATGAGCAAGGCGCTGGCCATGTTTGAAGATGACTATGTCTCAAAAAGCATGATCCAGGAATTTATCGTCGATGAGCAGGAGCACTTCAACTGGGTCAGACAGCATCTGTCTATCATGGAAGAGATCGGTATGGAGAATTATCTGATCGAGCAGCTCGGAGACTGATGCCGCAGCGTTCCTGAAACATAGGAGATTCATATGAATGCACAGGTTTGGACAGGCGTTCTGCTTCCCTTTCTGGGAACCAGTCTGGGCGCGGCGATGGTATTCGTACTAAGAGACACGATATCCGATACGATCCAGCGGCTGCTTACAGGATTTGCCGCCGGCGTGATGGTGGCCGCTTCCTTCTGGAGTCTGCTCCAGCCGGCGCTGGAAAGTTCGGAGGGGATGGGAAAGCTTTCCTTTATCCCTGCCGCAGTCGGATTCCTGATCGGTATCGGTTTTCTGCTGTTCCTGGATACGGTTACCCCGCACATGCACATGGATGAGCAGGCGGAAGGCCCGCAGAGCAGTCTGAAGAAAACGACGAAGCTGATTCTGGCTGTCACACTGCACAACATTCCGGAAGGCATGGCTGTAGGTGTGGTCTATGCCGGATGGGTCGCCGGCGAAGCAGGCGTAAGCCAGGCGGCCGCACTGGCACTGGCGCTGGGCATTGCACTTCAGAATTTCCCGGAGGGCGCCATCGTCTCCATGCCCTTGCGCGCGGCGGGGATGCCGAAGGGAAAAACATTCTGGTACGGTGTTCTCTCCGGCATTGTCGAGCCTGCTGCCGCGCTGATTACCATCGCTGCGGCCAGCATGGTAACCGTCATTCTTCCTTATATGCTCGCTTTTGCGGCAGGCGCGATGTTCTATGTCGTCGTCGAAGAGCTGATCCCTGAGATGTCGGAAGGAGAGCATTCCAACATCGGCACCATCGCTTTCTCACTGGGTTTTGTCCTGATGATGGTATTGGATGTCGCTCTAGGATAAGTTCAGGATAAAAACTGAATAATGGCCCCTTCCACGGAATCCGGCTGTGTTGTATCCACCCCCCTTGATTCGATATAATTCAGATAACTGGTTATCTGAAAATCGAATTACAAGGGGGGTTTTCATGAATACATTTAAACTGGAAATTGCGGATCTGCGCGTCAACGGCCTGACACAGCCGCTGAATATCGACACGCCTCAGCCTGTTTTCAGCTGGCGCATGGACTGTGCCCGCACCGGAGCGCGGCAGACAGCTTATCAGGTTACGGTTTCGTCCGGGAACGCTGTGCTGTGGGACAGCGGCAGGGTCGAAAGCGACGCGTCTTTTGCCATCCCGTATCCTGCAGAGGCCCCGGCTCTGACGCCTGAGACAGATTACACCTGGAAAGTGACGCTCTGGGATGAGACTGGTTCATCCGCCTCATCTGAAGCTTCTTTTTCCACCGGTCTGATGGGGACAGACCTGTCCGCCTGGCACGGGGCAAAGTGGATCGGACCTGAGGAAATTCAGTTCTGTGCCAGTACACTCGCCGTTTTCCGGATCCGTTTCCGCATGCAGGTGGAAGCGGGCGGCACCTGTGCAGGCATCCTCTTCGGCGCCAATGATCCGCGCTATGCCTCGTCCATTCAGAACAACTACCTGATTCACGGCGAAAATTACATTGCTTACCGGCTGGATGTCAGTCAGATTCCGGCCCCCGTGAACGTCACCCGCAACGGCTATGCGCCGGGCGAAGAAGAGGAAGTGCTGCTGGATTCCATGGAGGTGCCTGCTGACGTCATCAGCATGGAAAACCGCTACGGCGAGCACGAATACGAGATCGCCGTCAGCGGCTGCCAGATGGAATATATGACCGTGGACGGAACAGCGCTGGAGACCGATGAATCCTATCTGGCTGTTGTCAGCAGTCCGCTTCATCAAGTCACAGAGCGCACACATATGGTCCTGAATCCCACGAAGGTGATCGGCGATACGCCTGTTTTTCCACGCCTGTGCGAAGTCGGCTTTACAACCGATGCACAGACCCCTGCCTTTTTCCGCGATTTCGGCGTCTATCATTATGGCGGTGAGCAAAATCTGATTTTCGGGGAGAAAACCGGCGCCGGTTATTCAGTTTTTGCCGGAAAAGAGGGCCTGAAGGTCGACGACAGCTGCATCGAAGCGGCACCGGGAACCCTGGCCTGCGCGGATCCGTCCTTTGGTTCGGTTCCCATGCTGCGCCGGGATCTGATGGTCACAGGTCCCGTTGCCAGTGCAAAGATCTACGCCGCAGGACGGGGCATCTTCGAACTGACCCTGAACGGTCAGAAAATCGGGGACGAATACCTGAGCGCAGGCGATATGGATTTCCGCAGACATATCTTCTACGAAGCCTTTGACGTCACGGACCAGCTGCATGAGGGCCGGAACACGCTGGGCGCAGTGCTGGCTTCCGGCTGGTACAATGATCAGGCGTCCTACACACTGGCGACTTACAATTTCTACGGGGACACCCAGTCTCTGCTGGCTCTGCTGGCGATCCGCTATGAAGACGGCTCTGTCGAATACATTCCGACGGACGGAAACTGGCAGTACTATGGGCAGGGGCCGATCCGCTATGCAGGCAATTTTAACGGTGAGACCTATGATGCAACGCGCGATGCGCTGATTTATGGCTGGGATACGCCCGCCTATGATGCCGCTCTGCGCGAGCGCTGGCAAAATGCGGCTGAAGTCGACAGCAAGGTCTGCGGACTGGAGCCGGAAATCGTCGCCAAGCCGGACCCGGGCGTTGCAAAATATGGCGCGCTGACGGCTGTATACCATTCCACGCAGACCCGCGGAAGCGATCAGGACACCGTCTACATCTATGACATGGGCGTCAACATGGTCGGTGTGCCCGAAATTACCTTCCCGGAGGGAAAAGCCGGTCAGGTGGTGACCATCCGCTATTCTGAAATCCTGTATCCTGTGCTGGCTGAAGATAATCCGTACTGCTACGGCGAACTCGGCGGACTGATTCTGACAGAGAATCTGCGCGGCGCGCTGGTCACCGACCGCTATATCATGAAGGGCGAGCCGGGCGAGACCTTCCGGCCGCTTCACACCTTCCACGGATACCGCTACGTGGAGATTTCCGGAATCGACAGGCCGATCCCGGCGGAAAACATCAAAGGCATTCTGCTGAGCTCCGTGAAGCAGACCGCCTTCTATGAATCCTCCAATCCGCTGGTCAATCAGCTCTTTGTCAATATAAACCGCTCCACCATTGAGAACCATCTTTCCATTCCCACGGACTGCCCGCAGCGGGATGAGCGCCTGGGCTGGGCCGGCGACGCGCAGATTTACAGTGAGACCGCTACTTATATGGCGGATCTGCGCAGTTTCTACCGCTATTTCTGCATGCTGCAGAAGGAAGCGCAGGGGCCGGACGGCACCTTCCACCTGTATGCACCGGGTTATGCGCCTATTGGTTATGCCTATGCACTGGGCTATACCTGGAATACGGCCGGCGTCGTCATTCCCTGGCAGACTTATCTTCAGTACGGCGATCCGACGGTGCTGCGCGAGAACTATCCAGCGATGCGCCTGCACATTTACGGCATGATGGATATAAAGGCGGAAGGAAGAAATTATCTGACCAGCCACATCGGCTTCCTGGGGGATCACCTCTCTGTAAAGGATACGGATCCGTCTCTGATGGACAACGCCCAGTACTATCGGGCCGTCCGGTTTGTGCAGCAGGCGGCAGAACGTCTCGGAGAAAAGGAAGATGCGGCCGCCTTTGCCGCCTTCGCAGTCGGCCTGCGGCAGGAGTGGAATGCTGTCTTTGTAGGTGCGGATCATCGGACGCAGAATGCAGAGGGTGTTCTGCAGGACACGCAGGCTTCCTATGCACTTCCGCTGATGTGCGGTGTCTTCTCAGATGAAAATACGCCTTACGCCGGTCAGTATCTGGAAGATGCCTGCGCCGCGGCGGGCTATACCATGACGACCGGCTTCATGGGCACCGGTCCGCTGCTTCCCGCTCTGACAGAGGGCGGACATGTCGACGCCGCCTACAGACTGTTCGAGCAGACGGGTTATCCTTCCTGGCTGTATCCTGTGCTGAACGGCGCGACCACCGTCTGGGAGCGCTGGGGTTCCTACACGATTGAAAACGGCTTCGGCGGACAGAACGGCATGAATTCCTTCAACCACTATTCGCTCGGTGCCGTCGCCTCCTGGATGCTGGAATATCAGGCCGGCATTCAGCGGGGAAGCTCTGAGGACAGCGTCGGATTCCGCCGCTTCGTCCTGCAGCCCACCCCCGGCGGCAGCTTCACCCACGTCAAGGCGGACTACGATTCCGTCTGCGGAAGGATTTCTTCCGGATGGACTGCAGAAAATGGCGAGCTGCGCACCTATGACGCCGTGGTTCCCGCCAATACCTGCGCGGTTCTATATCTGCCGGTGTCCGAGGAGCGGGCACAGCGCATGGGGCAGATCAACGGCGCCGTCTACTGCGGCATGACAGAGCACAACCGCCGGCAGTGTGCCCACTTCGAGCTCACCTCCGGAACATACCATTTCGAATAATCTGCATCATGCATTCAGGAACGCCCCGACGTTCCGATCGCGTAAAAAAAGAGACGGACCTTCCAGCACTGGAAGATCCGCCTCTTCAGGCAATGGGATGTTCAATCAGAAATAACAGGAATCACCGCATCCGCCGTGTTTTCACCGTCTGTCACCTTCACTGTGACCTGCTCCTTCCCGGCGCGGACAATCGCCAGAGCCCGGCCATAGAAGGTCGTGAAGGTGCCGGTGTGATATTGTTCTTCCGTGCACGGGTTCGCGCTGCCGAAGGCAAGGAGCTCGCCGCCCTCCACGGCAACAGTCAGCTTCCGGTCGGCATTGCATTCCACGATGCCGTCAGTGCCTTCAATATTGACCCGCACATACAGGATTTCGCCGGATTTTGCCTCACTCTTCTCAGGCCGCACGACCGGCTTATACGGACCGGCGGCTGAGATCAGCTCACTGCGGCCGGTTTCCTTTCCGGCGGCATCATAAGCGGCTGCTGTCAGCGTGCCGGCCTGATATCTGACCTTGAACAAAGCCTTATATTCCTTTGTTTTCTTTCTGCCCAGACTCTTCCCGTTCAGCAGCAGCTCGACCTCGGGCTGATCGGAATAGACTTCTACAACAGCCTTGTTGCCTTCACATTTTGCCCAACTCCAGGAGAGCATCGCATTGGTGCCGCGCCAGACGGATTTGGAAGGGCGTACGCCGGGGTGATTGACGGGCCGGACGCCGATGACCGGATTCTTCTCCAGTCCCCAGACCATCGCCGCATATTTGCAGGACGCGTCCGGATTGCCCAGGATGTCAATGACGCCCGCGCCGGCCAGCAGCCAGGGGTAGGGGCGGTTGAAGGGCATGCCGCCGGAGTAGCTCCAGGCGCCGATGCCGGCCTCGCCCAGATAATCCCAGCTGGTCCACATGAAGTCGCCGACCAGATACGGGAACTGCTTTACCATCTGCCAGTTCTTATAAATGTCCTGCGGGAAAGTCTCCGAGCCGAACACGACGCGGTCCGGATGCGCCTTGGCCTCCAGCGGGTAGCGGCCGCTTCCGTAGTTGTAGCCGGCGATATCCAGGCTGTCGAGGAAGGGCGTGGTCAGCGCGTCAACCTTCCTGGAGTTGCCGCCCTTGTTCATGCCGGAGCCCACAAAGCTTGCCATGATATTGAATGCGAGGGATGCGTTCTGATTTTCTTTTTCCTTCTTCGGCTTTCCGCCGCCGGTCTTCTGCTCGCCGTCCTGGTAAATGCCCTGGCCCTTCGCCGCGCGGCTGATGATCATCAGGTTGGTGCCGCAGGTGACAGGCCGGGTCGGATCGATCCGGTGGCACAGGTCCACCATGGCGCGGCCGGTTTCAACGCCCCTGGCCTCGGCGGGCTCAGCGACTTCGTTGCCGATGGAGTAGAGAATGACCGAAGGATGGTTGAAGTCCCGCTCCACCATCGAGGCCGTGTCGCGCTCCCACCACTCGTTGAAGTCTACGCCGTAGTCGCACGGATTCTTGCGGTTGTACCACATGTCAAAGGTCTCGTCCATGACATACATGCCCAGGCGGTCGCAGGCCTCCAGCATGGCTGTGGACGCCGGATTGTGAGAGGAGCGGATGGCGTTGAAGCCGTTCTCCTTCAGAATCCGCACGCGGCGCTCCTCGCTCTCCGCATAGGTCGCCGCGCCGAGAATGCCGCTGTCGTGGTGAACACAGCCGCCGCGCAGCAGCGTCTCCTTCCCGTTGATAAACAGTCCTTTATTGGACCAGGTGATCTGCCGGATACCGAAGGGAATTTCGATCTCATCATCTGCGCCAGAGCTGATCCGCGCGGTGTAAAGATAAGGATTTTCGTCGCTCCAGAGCTGTGCGTCCGGAATTGTCAGGTCAAAATCCGACCCCTCGCCGGAAACACCGGCGGCCTCTGCCTTCACGGAAACTGCGGAATGGATATGAATCACTGCGGGATCGATCGAAACCGTGCTGATCTGCACGCTCTGCGGGCGCAGCCCGTTTTTCTCACAGATGTACAGCCAGACCGGGCGGTAGATGCCAGCGCCGGAATACCAGCGGGAGTTGGGCATGCCGGAATTATCTGCTGTGACCGTGAGCGTGTTTTCCGCACCCGGATTCAGCTCATTCAGCTCAACAAAGAAGTTGGTGTAGCCATAGGGATGGAACATCAGCTGCTTTCCGTTCAGACTGACGGAAGCGTTCTTATAGACGCCCTCGAATTCCAGGATGATGCACTTGCCGGCCCATTCAGCCGGCGCAGTAAAGGTCTTTTCATAAGTATAGATGCCGCCCGGAAAATAGCCGTGGCCGCCATTGGACGCTTCGGCGCTGCGCCTCTCTGTAACCTGTGCGTCGTGCGGCAGCGTGACGGCCTGTCCGCCGCAAGTCCAGCTGTTGTTGAAAGAAATCTTCTTCATAGTCCCTCCCTTTGCCTGAAATAAAAAAGACTCCCTGTTATCTTTTCTTTCACTTTAGCAGGAATTCAACGCGGCCCGCTATCAGAGATGTGCTATTTTTATCAGAAATCCACCCTCAGATCAGAGATTTCTTATACTCTGACGGGCTCATGGAGACATAGCTGCGAAAGACGCGGTTGAAGGACTGAAGGCTGGAGAAGCCGACCTCGTAAGCGATCTCCGTCACAGACAAATCAGTGGAGCGGAGCAGCTCCCTGGCGCGCTCGACGCGCTGGATATTCAGATATTCCAGGAAGTTCATGCCGCATTTGCGTTTGATGTACTTGGAACAATAGCTGGGAGAAAAGCCAAGATGCCCGGCCAGCCCTTCCAGCGTGATTTTCTCGCACAGGTGCCCGCGAATGTATGCCTCCATACTGTTCAGCGTCTCCGAGGGTTCACAGCGCTGCGCCAGGATGCGCTCAGCGATCAGCGACGGATCCGCAGCGATGAATCCCAGCAGCTCCAGCACTCTGCCGGTCAGTCCTGCTTCCATCGAAACATCGCTCTCATTGTCAAAAAAAGCCGGCTCAATATGGAGAAGACTGCGGACTCTTCTGTCACGCTGCAGACGGAGCACATCCTGCAGCAGGCCGGTGTAGTACTCCTGTGCCTGCGGGCTGAGCTGGTTCAGAAAAGGTTCCGAAAACCGGACAACAACGATTCTTTTTTCATCGGAGGTCTCCGGATAGTCGTGGGTCACGCCCGGTCCGATGATCAGCGACTGGCCCTCTTGAATATCCAGATCCGCATCATTGACCCGCACCCGGCATACGCCCCGGACCACATAGAGAAACTCATACTCGTTATGCCAGTGCTTCTTGGAAATATATTCATCACGAATGGCGATAAACCAGTGATTTCCTGTTTTCTCGCAGCGGATCATCTCGGACATGCGCGGGCTCCTGAAAGTCTGAACAAAACAGTTACATGCCTTCATTATAATTGAATCCGTCAGCAGGCGCACATAAAAAAGATGACGGCGGGCCGCCATCTTTTCCATATCCTATGTTTTATGAACTACCCCTCAGTTTTCCGCCTCCAGCTGATCCAGCTTCGCGAGCCGGATCCTGAACTCTTCCTCCCCGCAGAACTGCGCATTCAGGAAAGCGCTGATCACTTCTCTGGCTGTGTAGAAGCCGATGACCTCGCTTCCGATCGCAAGAACCTGTACGTCATCGTGCTCCACGCACTGGTGGGCGCAGTAAGTGTCATGACAGAGCGCCGCGCGGATTCCCCGGATCTTGTTGCAGGCAATAACCGCGCCGCAGCCGGTGGAGCAGAACATGATGCCCCGGTCGGCCTCGCCGCGCAGGATGGCGCCGCAGATTTTCCGCGCGATGTCCGGAAAATCCACCATATCTGTGGAATAGCACCCGTAATCCGTCACCTCATGCTCCGCCTGAAGCAGCGGCAGCAGCTGCATCTTCATGGTATATCCGCAATGGTCCGACCCAATCGCAATCCGCATATTCTCACCCTTTCACATCTCAGAGCCTGCCCGGAAAGGACAGGGGCGGCTCAGTGATCGCCTTCCCCGGCTCCATTCAGATCCCCGTACAGGCAGTCCGACACCTTCAGGAACATTTTGTCCCGATACGCGATCATTTCCTTATCGCGTCCATCCGCATAATCATAATAGCCTTTTCCGCTCTTTACGCCGAACTCATTGTTATGGTAATGATCCGAGAGCAGCGCGTGGACCTCTCCCGTGTTGGACAGATCCGCGAAGAGATAGCTCGCAATCTTGTAGAACGTATCCAGCCCGCCGAGATCCGCGATCTCGAAGGGACCCAGGCACGCATACCGCAGGCCGAGTCCGTACTTGAAGACATTGTCGATGTCCTCCATGGACGCGACGCCCGCCTCCACAAGGCTCATGGCCTCCCGCAGAATCGCGAACTGGAACCGGTTGATCAGAAAGCCCGGCACCTCCCGGTTCAGCGTCACCGGGAAATGATGGATCGCCTGCGCCATGGCCCGGACCGTTTCCAGGGTCTGTTCATCGGTTTTCTCGGCCCGGATGACTTCGATCAGCGGGCAGATATGCGGCGGATTGAGCCAGTGCATGCCGCAGAACCTCTCCGGCAGCTGCACGGCCTGCGCCATTTCCGTGAGAGAAAGTCCGGAGGTATTGCTCGTCAGAATGGCCGCCGGCGGCACGATCGCAGAGATCTGACTCCAGAACTGCTTCTTGATCTCCATGTTCTCGATGATCGCCTCAACGACATAGTCTGCGCGGGCAAAATCCTGCGGATCCTGTGTGTATTCGATGCCGCTGCGGATCGTCTGCGCCTCCTGCGCACTCATCCGCCCGGTCTCCACCGCCGCGCCCAGATTCACTTCCGTCAGCTCCCGGCTCTTCACAACAGCCTGCTCGCTGACATCATAAACCGCGACCTGAAAGCCGTATTTTGCAAAAAGCTGTGCCATGGAGGAGCCCATCACGCCGGCTCCGGCAATAAAGACATTCTTAATGTTTTCCAGCATTCTTTTTCTCCTCAGAATCTGACCTTGTCCAGGCCCTTGAGATGCAGCATCTGCCGCGCCTCATCGCTGGTCGCGATCTCGAAGTCCAGATCCTCCAGAATCCGGCGGATCTTCGCGACCTGTTCCGCATTGCTTTTCGCCAGGGTGCCGTCCGGATGGATGTATAGGCCGTCCTCCATGCCCACGCGGACATTGCCGCCATTTAGTGCCATCATGGCGCCGAGCTTGAACATTTTGCGGCCGATGCCGACGGTGCAGTACTGAATGTCCTCGCCTAGCAGCTTTTTCGCCTGGTCGATCATGAACAGAATGGTGGTGTTATTGGCCGGCATGCCGCCCTGCACGCCCGGGACGAACTGGATGTAGATGGGCTGTGTAATGATGCCGTACTTCTTCAGGATCTTGAGGTTGTTCAGCTGTCCGTAGTCGAAGACCTCGAATTCCGGCAGGGTTCCGACGCGGTTCATGGCGGTGATGCAGTACTCCATGTCCCGGAAGGTGTTCTTGAACACATTGTCCCAGGTGCGCTCGACGTATTCCCGCTCCCAGTCATAGACCGGCTCTTCCACGTCCGCCATCAGGCGGTTGTAGCAGAAGTTCATGGAGCCGCCGTTGGCGGAAGCCATTTCCGGCGCGAATTCCTCAATCACGGAGAAGCGCTCTTCGACGCTCATGCCGTTTGCGCCGCCGGTCGTGATGCCGATGACCGCGTTGCACTCCTGCTTGATCGATGAAAGAATGTACCGGAAAATCCCGTGGTCCGTGGTCGGCGCGCCGTTTTCTCCCCGCGCATGGATGTGTACGACTGCCGCGCCCGCCTTATGGGCGTCGATAGCATTGCGGATGATTTCATCCGGGTTCTTCGGCAGATAGGGCGACAGACTCGGCACCATGGTCGCACCGGTGATCGCCGCGCTGATCACAACTTTCTTATCTTTTATGAACATGCTCTTCCTCTCGCTTTCGTCCGCCCTTCCCCGTTTCATCCGGTACCGGGCTGCTGTTAAAAAAGAGGGCAGCCGGATTCATCGGCTGCTCCTCCCGGTTTTACCTTTTCTGCTTTTTATCCTCTGTAAACCTTCTGGTCATTGATGACAGAATCGTTCAGCTCCCAGCCGAGCTTTTCAAAATGCGCCTTGCGCGTATTTTTGTCGTTAAAAAGCTCTCTGTGGGCGTGTTTGGCCACGTCCTTCGCAATGCCTCTGGGCACGACAATCACGCCGTCGCCGTCTGCAACGATGATGTCGCCGGGGCAGATGGTCACGCCGCCGATCGCGATCTTGCAGTCCATTGCGTCATACTGAAGACGGACCTGGTCCATTTTCTGAGAGATGAAATAGCTCCAGACCGGCACCTTCTCCATGATGACCTCATCCGTGTCACGGATGCCGCCGCCGTTGGTCACAAAGCCGCGGACACCGGCGATCTTCGCGGCAAGAGAGTTCTCAGAGCCCATCAGGCCCACGTCCACGCCGGAGACGTCCAGCGCTACAAAGTCGCCTTCTTCCAGTTCCTTCATCCACGGATAAATGCAGATTTCACTGTAGAAATGGTTGGACCACTCTGTGTACTCGTCGCCGATCACCATCGGGTCCGGCCCTTCATAGGGCAGATACCGGGCCGTTCTCGCAATGCCGACAGCCTTGGTCCGCTCAAGCGGGCGGATCCGGTAATCCAGTGTGCCGTAATGGTGATAGCCCATCCAGTCCATGCCGTCCCGTACATCTGCGACGCGCAGCGGCTCAAACAGCTCAAGAAGTTCATTATCCTCAGGGTTTTTTCTCATTTGTGTTTCCTCCGTTTTCTTCTGTTTATTCAGGCATTCTGCCTCCTCCAGTGCCCCGCAGCACTGTCGGAGAAGGATGACCGGCTGGTCGCTGTCCGGTACATCCCTGATGCTTTTACTTTAGAGTCGGAGGAATTGCGGCACTACTCACCTTTTGCCCTAAGCGAAACGCTTTTTGACCTGTTGCAGAAATGCATTTCGTTTTATCGGATCAAAATGTGGAGCAGAGCGAGTGCGGCGAGGAAAGCGAGATTGGTCAGGGTGAAATAATTCAGGTAGCGGCCGGAGGATACCTCTTCTTCCTTTATGATGATCTTATAGCTGATGAGGCTCGCCATGGAGGCAATCAAGGTGCCAAGGCCCCCCAGATTGGTTCCGATGATCAGCGCATCAATCCGGTCTGTGAAGCCTGAAAGCAGGATGGCCGCAGGCACGTTGCTCATGAACTGGCTGGCGCCGATCGCTGTAAAGACTTCATGACCCTTCAGGATGTTCAGCAGGGTTTCCCGGAAAGCGGGAATCCGGCCCAGATTTCCGATGAAGATGAACAGTGCCAGGAAGGTGCCCAGCAGCGCATAGTCCACTTCTGCGAGGGTTTCGCGGTCCGCCGCCAGCGCGTAGAGCAGTACGGCTGCAAAGGGTACCGGCCAGGGCAGGAGCCGTGCCACAGTGAAAAGACACAGCACAAACAGAATCAGGTAGGCGGCAATTTTGTGACGGCTTGTGATCTCAGCCGGCGCTGACTGCCCCGCTTCGAATGCGTCGGGGCTCTTCAGATTAAGCCCTGCTGCCTGTCCCTGACGGTTGATCCTGCGGTCATGCAGGCGGATCCAGATGAGCAGCAGGAGAAGAGAGAGGAGGCTGTAGGGCAGAATCAGCTTGAAGAATGCGCCCAGGGGCATGTCTGAAATGCCGTATAAATAGAGGTTCTGCGGGTTTCCCACCGGCGTCGCCATGCTGCCCAGATTGGCCGCGACGGTCTCCAGCACCACCGCGGGGATCAGCCAGGCCCTGCGGGTGTTGGGTGTGAATTTCCTGAAGCAGAGGATGGTCAGCGGAACGAGGGTGATGAGGCTGACATCATTGGTGATCAGCATGCTCAAGAAAAAGGAGACGAGCACCAGCGCGGTCACCATGCCGGCGGCGCTCCGGCTCCCGGCGGCAAGACGCCCGGCGAGGACAGTAAAGAAACCGGTCCGGCGGATGCCGGCTGAAATGGTCATGAGGCTGAAGAGCAGGCCCAGTGTCCGGAAATCGATATAATCAGGATACTGCCGGTCCAGCGGAATAAAAAGTATGGAAACCACGGCCAGAGCCGCCGCGATGGACAGGACAGTCTCGTTTTTAATAAAGGTGATGATTTTCTTCATGATGTAAAAGCTCCCTGCATCTGTCATTCGATTGTGCACTTGCCTTTCCGGCGGATTCGCATACAATCTTTCTTAAGAGGTATCTGTCAGATGAGCCGTATTATAATACTTCAGACAACCATTCACCAAATATTAAATCAATCTGTTCCGGACCCGGAAAAACGCGCTGTCCGAATTGCCCATCTTCACGGGGTTGCGCTGGCTGCTGTCATGCTGGCAAAAAGGCGCGGCGAAGATGCAGAGCTTGCCGCCATGGCAGGTCTTCTGCATGATGTCTATGCCTATATTCAGGACAGTTATGAGGATCACGCACATCAAGGCGCAGACTATGCCCGGACAGTTCTGCAGAATCTTGAATTCTGAAAGATGCCGATCAGCTTCACAACAGACTCAAAGACCCGGCGCAGGAGGTTCCGCCGGACGTCCTTGACCGCTGGAACCGGCTGTGCCGGGAACTTGATATGACTTGATTTCCTGTGCGCATTCTGCGCAGCAAGACTTTCCTGTTATCACACAAATACAATATTCAGGATAAAAAAAACGACAATGGAGACCAGTGTGTAAAGCGAGGTGGATGTGGAGACGAAAGCGGCGTCATCCTGCTCCCTGGCATACGCTGAGACAACGTAGGTGGGCGGCATGAACAGATACAGCATCAGTGCCATCCGCATCTCGCGCTGAGAGAAGGTCTGCTGCATGATGGTGAGCAGTGCAATCATCAGCAGCGTCATGACTGCCATCCGGAGCAGCACCGGTTTGACACATTCTTTCAGCATCTGCCGGTCCAGCTGCAGGTCGTAGCCGACCACCAGGATGATGATGCAGGACACCGGGGAGGTGATCATGTCCTTGACTGACAGGTAGATTGACCCTGCCCCCGTCGCAAGGAAGCGCTCCATCAGGCCGGTGGCTCCCAGCAGGATTCCCAGAAAGACGCCCCAGAATACCGTCGAATGTGTGATGTTGGACACCATTGCCTGCGCTGTAAAGGTTCCGCTGATGGTTGCCATCAGCAGGGCCAGAAACAACGTGAAGGTAAAGATTGTATTGGCAATGTCGATGGTCGCTATATTGCCGAGCTGATCCTCGCCGCAGAGGATTCCATAGAGCGGGTACCCGATCATTCCGCCTTCAAAGCTTGCCAGAAAGAACGGCAGAAGACGGCCGAACCGGCCCATTCTGCTGCGCAGGGCGAATCCGATTCCGAAGGCAATCAGCTCACAGGCCATCAGGGCGAGGATAATCAATACGGTTTTCCCGGTATAATGCACAGTGGCCAGCGCATGAAACAGGACAACGGGAAGCATGAAGGTGGTAACCAGGTTTTTCATGGCCTGGCTGCCTTCCCGCGACAGAAGCTCCTTCTTTCTCAGAAAATATCCGAACAGCAGTACAAGAAGTACCGGTGCGATTTTAGACAGGATCAGCATGCTTGTTCCTCTCGGTTTTTATTCTTTTCAACCTTCCAGGTTTTCAGCCAGAACGGCATCAACCTGCTTTTTCTGTGCCTCACTCAGCGGCAGGAAGGGTTTTCTGGGCAGTCCCGCGTCGATTCCCTGCTGGCCCAGAATGTATTTAATGGCGGGGAAAAGCCCCACATTTACGCAGACATTCATGATGTTGTTGGCCTTGATCTGCAGCGTTCTTGCCTGCTCCAGGTCACCGGCCTTAAAGGCGTGCCAGATTTTGTCAAAATGCGGATACATGAAGTTGAAGGTAGAGCCGACCGCGCCGTCCGCGCCCAGTGAAAGGGCCGCAATCATGGTCTCATCGTAACCGTTGAGCATAATCAGCTCCGGATTCAGATTTTTGATCCGCTCCAGCTGATATACCACCTGATTCGTATGTTTGACACCGATAATTGCCTCGCTGCAGAAGAGCTCTCTGTAACAGGGGTCAGCAAGGTCGAATTCCTTCCCCGTGTTTCCGGGGAAGTTGTAGATGAAGATCGGCAGTCCCACCGCCTCGTAAATGTCATAGTAGTAGCGGTTGATGGCCGCAGAATTAAAGCCGTAGTAAAACGGCGGGGTTGCGGAGACTGCATCAAAGCCCAGCTCCTTCGCGGCGCGGGCATATTCAATCGCTTCCTGCGTGGCAAACGCGCCCACATGTGCAATCAAGGTCGCCTTCCCCTTCATCTCGGCCGCTGTCTCAAAAAGTGCGATCCGCTCCTCGTGGCTTAAGAGAAAACACTCTGCAGAGCTCCCGCCGATGAACAGGCCTCTTGCGCCTTCACGGCAGTTTCGCTCCATGAGCTGCTTCATGGCGCGGCGATTGACTTTATTGTCTTCTGTAAAGGGTGTGATGGTCGCCGGATAGATCCGATCTGCAAACAACTCTCTCTTTTCCCTGTAGGTCATCATACTCTGCTTCCTCTCTTTCCTGACGGCAAGTTTAATATGTCCAATATGGGTTAATCCAGTATTCTGAGCGGTTTCCACTTCAGGAAGTCGCCGGAGACCAGGCGGTAGGTCCTGCCGCGGTACTCGCCGTGGATGCTGTCATAGAAGCGGCTTTCTCCGTGGCAGTGGGCGTAAATCACCTGCTCCGCGCCGTATTCCTCGGCCAGATCCGTGAAGCCGCTGCGTTCTTCCAGAATATTTGTGGGCGGATAGTGCAGAAACAGGATGTATCTGCGATATCCGCCGGCTTTTGCCAGCTCAAAGGACCGGCGGAGCCGCACCAGTTCTCTCTCCACAAGCTTTTTCGCGTGCTGCTCCGCCTCCTCATCCCAGCCGATGATCCGTCTGCGGCCGTCCAGATAAAAGGGACCTTCGAAGGTAAAGCCCTTTGTTCCGACCAGCGCATAGTCCTGATAGGTCTCATAGCTGTCCTGCAGGAAGGTCAGCCGGGGCTGATAGAGTTCGTTCAGCTGCGCTGTCTTTTTCGCGTCCCAGAACATGTCGTGATTGCCCCGGGTCAGGATCTTCCGGCCCGGCAGGTCGCAGATGTACTGCAGATCCTGCTCACATTCCGCAAGGTTCTTTCCCCAGCTGTGATCGCTCACGAGCACCAACGTGTCCTGCTC
This sequence comes from Lachnospiraceae bacterium, assembly GCA_017449485.1. GTDB lineage: Bacteria > Bacillota > Clostridia > Lachnospirales > Lachnospiraceae > CAG-791. The sequence goes on along the minus strand of JAFTFP010000059.1, from coordinate 12,350 downwards.
TGTCAGCATTTTTCCGCAGTTTGTGCGGAATTTCTCTTCGTGATGCTTCCACACCCGGCCGTGCAGCTGTCCCGGCGCCTTCAGCACAGACTGAAAATGCAGATGCAGATCGCCGATTGCGTACAGACTCATTTTCTTTCCCCAGTCAACCTTTCGTCATCCGGAAAACCCGGGAGGCCTTCACCTGCAGGTTTTTCATATTTTGCCGGATCTCTTTTTACGAGAACCAGTATACACCGCGGCACGGTTTACTGAAAACCACTTGATTGCTGAAGTAATTTCCGCATAGGGACAATCCTTGTACTGTGCGGTATTAACTTCTGCTTTTTTCCTTCATTAAAGGCTGTTTTTATACTATAATCATCTCTGCCAGGGGCAGTTTTCATGTTTTCGGGCATACCCAAGGGGCATCTGGAAACAGTGTGCGAGACTGACTTCCACATGCCGGATTTTACCTTTGCATGTTTATGTGAAAGCCTGCCTGTGCGCATACGGTTTTATTTCAATAATTCTGGCGTAAGTTTTACTTCGTCCGGCTTGATCTCATGATAGTTCATGACGGTGAGAAGCTTTTCGTCCAGAAGCAGCTGAGACAGTTTGAATGGGCTGAGGCCGTTCAGGCTGTCTCTTTTTGTACTATTTATGTGATTCGCAAGAAGATTCGTCTTTTCTTGCGTCAGGTCGTCAAAGGTCTCTCCCTTTTTGCGGACATACCGGATGTACTCATGATTCTTTTCACAGGAGCCTTTCTGCCAGAAGGAATACGGGTCACAGTAAAAAACAGTCGTCCGCCGGTCTTTTACAGATGAGGCCTCCAGGTATTCACGACCCGAAAATTCTCCGCCGCCATCCGTTAGGATCACTTCAAAGAGTTTCCTGAAAACCTCTGTACCCAGCTTCTCTTCCAGCCAGTCAACGACTCTGTGCACTTCCTCCTTTGTCTGAGCCTCCAGAAGAAAGATCAGCATGAGCGCAGTCCGGCGGAATGTAAATGTCAGGAGTACCTTTTTCCCATTCTTTTTTCCTTCGACACAGTCCATTTCAACGATGCTGGCATCCGGATGCTTCTCGACAAAGAGGCGGAAGTCTTCGTAGTTGTGTCCGACCCGGTATTTTCGGTCCTTAGCTCCTGTCTCTGTCGGTTTCTTGCGCTTCTTATACTTCACCTTTCGCCTCAGATCGATGTTGCGAACATCAAAAACGCCTGCATCAATATACGTATACATCGTTCTGCGGGAACATTTCAGCTCACCCGCATGCGTAGCATAAATATGCGCAAGCGATTGGCCCTGTTTTATAAGCGATGTCAGGATATCATTCATCCGCTGTATGCTTTCAGGAGTCTGATTGATTCCTTCACGTGTTGACACCAACAGATCCCGGTAGCGATCTTCTGCATACTTGGAAGAATAGATCCGCTTTTCCATCATACAGTTAACTCTTTTTCCACAGCCATTGCATACGTAAGGTGCTTTCAAAAGTTTTGCGCATTGCTGCGGCCGGTATGCCTTGCAGATATCACTGCAGCGGAACTTCCGACATGTACGGCACGTCTGGAGGCACTCCCGGTCGCCGCAGACATGCATGATCACGCAGCGGTTGTGTATATCCCGGTTCGCTTCACAGGGAATGTTTCCAAAGCCCTTATACTCCTTGATCTGAGCATTACGGCGGACCTCCTTTGAAACAGCTGTCGGATCTTTCCGTATGCTCCGTCCGATTTCGGCGAAGGAATCGTTATTGATAAGGCCTTTTTCAATGTTGATTCGATCTGACAAGGTCAGGTGTTTCTGATTACCTTTTTCTTTGTTCATAGCTCCTCTTTCTGCACAGGCCAGGCAATCAGTAACCAGTACAGTATACAATAGAGAAGCGGAGTCTACGTGGTATTACAAACAGAAACAAGGCTATTCGTATCCGCCAGCCTTGACAGCCGGCATCAGCGTGGGTGCTCTATTCTGGCGACGGGAACTCAGGGATATCGGTACATCAGGAATTCCCGTCGGACTGCCGATCATACCACGCAGAAGCCGTCGGTCAAGGCCAAGCCGCTGACGCGGTGGCTGACTTCTTGGTTGTCATTGGATTGTTGGCTCAGGAGAATCTAGGAATATCGCCTGAGACCGTGCAATCATAAAAGACTCGATGTATGCGGAGGTAATTTCAGCTACTGTGGAATTTACTTCTGCAATGCGGAAGTTAGTTCAGCATTCAAGTTTTACTGAAAACCCGGCTGAACTTTCTCTTGAAAACCGAACATATGTTTGGTATTCTGGTCTCGTGGAGGCGCAGCAGCATATGGAAGAGGAGCGAACTTATATCTGTATTGACCTGAAATCCTACTATGCTTCTGTCGAATGTGTTTACCGCGGTCTCGATCCCCTGCGGACCAACCTGCTGGTGGCGGATCCTTCCCGCTCTGATCAGACGATCTGTCTGGCGGTGTCGCCTTCCCTGAAGGCGATCGGCGTGCCCTCAAGGCCGCGGCTTTTTGAGGCGAAGCAGCGGATCCGTGAATACGAAATCATGCATCACACGCAGGTCCGCTATATCATTGCCGTGCCGAGAATGGCGGAGTATGAGCGGATTTCAGCGCAGATTTACGGGATTTATCTGCGTTATGCCGCGGCGGAGGACATTCATGTCTACTCGATTGACGAGTGCTTTGTCGACTGCACGCCCTACCTGCATCTGTATCAGAAGCAGGCGGAGCAGACCGGCACACATCCGGCGCATGTCATGGCGATGACCATGATCCGCGATGTGCTCCGGACGACGGGCATCACGGCGACGGTCGGCATCGGGACCAATCTTTACCTGGCGAAGGTCGCCATGGATATTGTGGCCAAGAAGTCGCCGGCCGACCGGGATGGCGTGCGGATCGCGGAGCTCAATGAGGATTCCTACAAGTTTTTGTTGTGGGAGCACCGGCCGCTGACGGATTTCTGGCAGATCGGCCCCGGAAAGGCGCGCAGACTCTACCGGTCCAGTATGTTCACCATGGGAGATATTGCGCAGCGGTCCCAGTGGGATGAGGAATACTTCTATAAGACCTTCGGCATCGACGGGGAGATTCTGATCGATCACGCCTGGGGCATTGAGCCGGTTACGATGCAGGACATCAAGAATTACCGGAGCACCGGGCACAGTCTGTCGAACGGCCAGGTTCTGCCCCGGCCCTACCCGTATCCGGAGGCGCGCCTGGTCTTCCGGGAAATGATCGAGGTGCTCTGCAGTGATCTGTTTGCGAAAAACCTGGTGACGAGAAGCTGTTCCTGGTGGGTATCCTACGATCACAAGAGTCTGGAGGTCTGTCCGAACTACGAAGGACCCGTGACACTGGATTTCTATGGCCGGCTTCATCCGAAGCATACCGGTGGTGTCGTCCGCTATCATACCTTCACGGCAAGTCTCCCGGAGATCGAGGCTTCGCTGGTAAAACAGTTTGATGCGCGGACCGATCACCGGCTGCTGTTCCGCAAGCTCGGGGTCTGCGCCGGAGATGTCTCCCAGGACATGGGGATTTACCAGCTGGATCTGTTTACGGATTATGACGCGCGGGAGCGGGATCGGCGGCTTATGCAGGTCATGCTGGAGGTACGCAGAAAATACGGTCCGAACGCGGTATTCAAGGGAATCAATCTGCTGGAAGGCGCGACGACGCTGGAGCGGAATCAGCAGATCGGCGGGCATAGAGCCTGATGGTCTTCCCTTTGGCCGGGACGGGCTGTACACTGGATATTCAGAAGGAGTTTGGTTATGTGCTGCAGATACTGGACGGAGGAATCTCCGGAGCTTCGGGAAATTGTTGAAGAAATGAACCGCTCCCCGCTGGTGGAGCGCTGGCAGAAGACGAAGGGCATCACCGCCTATGGCGAGGTCCGGCCCACAGATGTGGTGCCGGTCATTGCACCGGACCGCGCGGGGCACCATGCTGTCTTTCCCATGAAATGGGGCTTTACCGGAAAATCTCTGCTGATCAATGCGCGGGTGGAATCCGCGGCGTTAAAGCCGACCTTCCGGGAGGCCTGGGCGCGGCACCGCTGTGTTGTGCCGGCCTCCTGGTACTATGAGTGGGAGCATCTGCATGGCAGCGACGGCCGGACCTATACCGGTGACCGGTATATGATCCAGCCGGAAAATGCATCTGTGACCTGGCTCTGCGGGCTGTACCGGATTGAAGACGGCCTGCCGGTCTTCGTCGTTCTGACCCGGGAGCCGGGAGAGAAGATCCGCTTTATTCATGACCGGATGCCGCTGATCCTGCCGGAAAACCGGATCGATGAATGGATCAGGCCGGATACCCGGCCAGAGGATCTTTTAAGTGAAGCACTGACGGATATGGTATTCGAAAAGGCCTGAGCACGGCTGTGTGCTCACCAGACACTGGTGTACTTCTCACCGAGAATATCCTGTATGTCGTCATAGTACAGCACCTCCCGGGCCTGGGAATCATTCCCCTCATACAGGCCCAGCGGCATCCAGAGCTCCAGATAATCATAGGTGTAATTGAACCCGATTCCTTCCGGCTCCGGCGCGGCGATGGCTGCCCGCAGAATTTCCGGAAAAGCTTCGGAGTGCACAAACTTTCCATACTCGTTGTGTGTCCCGTAATGACTGAAAACTTCCATCAGGACATCATAGAGCGCATCCGGATCGGTGAACAGATCTCCCACCGAAAGGATCCGGCCCGTCTCGACATCAATGTTATAGCGCACATTCCGGTACCGGCCGTATCCGAAATCGCCGGCGCCGAGAGAATTGACCTCGCCTGTGGAAACCGTAAAGCTGAAGATGTTCCGGCTCAGGCTCCACTGATCTACGGCATAGAGCGAGTAGCAGTACCGCCGGTCTTTCTTCTTCCACACAGACTTCGGAACCTCTTCCATGACGCGGTAGTGCTTCTTCAGCGTCGCCTCCGCCGTCTCCTTGTATTGTCTGCTCAGCTCATTCAGCGTTTTCATCAGGGCAGGGTAGCGGTTTTCCGGATCCGAGAACACAAAGTACTTTGTGTCCAGTGTGTAATCGTAGGACTTTCCGCGGTTTTCCGTGATCGTGACAGATTCCTTCACAATTCCGGTATTCTCCCGGTACAGCGTCTCCTCTCCCTGGACACGCCGCATCGCTTTCGTGGAGTGGAATTCTCCGCTGCGCCCGTTATAGCCCGCCTCCTCGAAAGCAGTGAAAAGCAGCCGGTGCATCGGCGTCTGAAAGCGCATCCAGTTTTCCGGCACAGCTGTCCAGTTCGCACTGGAGCGGATGGTCTCACCGCTCATCAGCTCGATTTCCGCCGTGTAGTCCGGACTGTCGTCCGGAACCCCCTCCGTATGAATATCGATGCCGTTGATCTGCCCCAGGTCTGCCTCCTGAGCCAGCACCTGCAGCGCTTCAACCTGTTCCTTCGTCAGCTCGATTTCCTGGCAATAGGAAGAGGATACGCGCCCGCTGCCGTCCTCCAACACTTCCAACTCATAGGAATAATGATCCGGATAGGGGAGGGGCCTTGCCATATTCGAGCTCGTATCAAAGGGTTCTCCCTCATCGTAGAACGAAACCTTCATGGACCGGATGGTCAGATCCGCGAATTCCTTCTGTGCATCCGGGTCCGATTGATCCACAGCCGGCGGATAGACCGGCGCCGGCGGCGGTGAATACGGCGCTCTCCGGAATTCAACCCGGTTGTGTCCGCCGTCCCCATCCGTATGAGACATGGTGTAGGCAATGATCAGATCCTGCGAAGGATCGTAGGAAATATCTTCGAAGTAAAAATAGTCGTCCGTCACCAGCGGCGCTTCTTTGCCGGTTTTCTGATAGGTATACCCTATTTGGAAAGAATAGTTGCCGCCAGACGTAGTGTAGGTGATGGTTTCTGCGTCGATCTGCATGGTACCGCCGTAATCCCGCTGCTCGTACCAGGTTCCCAGCGGGGTTGTGCCGCGGTTTTCTTGTGCTGTGCCTCCATCTGTCACGCTTGCGCAGGCTGAGAGAATCAGTGCGCCTGTGATTATCAGCGCTGCAGTAAAAAGATTTCTGATCATACACACCTCCTGTCGGCAGAAAACAATTTTCAGATTCCGGCTGTCTGCGGTATTACCGCCTTAAGTACGATGCAGATACAGGAAAGTCAAAATATGTCTCCGGGTAAGGTTCATTCCCCAGGCGGAAATGCCACCACTCACAGTCGATCGGCTCAAACCCGTATCGAAGCATGGCCCGCCGCAGCGTCATGCGGTTTTCATACTGCTCGTCCGTGATGGCCCGATAATCCGGATGAGACACCTCACTGAATAAATCGAAGGGACTTCCCATATCCAGTTCCTTCCCGGTTTCCATATCCAGAAGCGTCAGATCCACCGCGCTCCCGCGGCTGTGGCTCGACTGTTTCGCAATATAGCCCTCTGCAAATAATGCCTGCTTTTCCAGCTCCGGATAGAAGTACGGCTTCATGCGGATGTCCTGATCCTCAATGCCCCACAGGACAAACTGCCGGACTGCGCGGGCAGGGCGGTACGCATCAAATACCTTCAGCCGCAGTCCCTGTACAATCAGCTCGCTGCTCACTTCCTTCAGGGCCCGCGCCGCTTCCCGGGTCAGCAGCGCGCAGGGCTCCTCATATCCGTTGATACGCTCCCCAATGAAATTGTACGTAGAATAGTAGCGGATTTCCTGGATAATCTGCGGATCATAATCCGCCAGAACCACAAACCCGGACGGATCCATGACTTCACTGGTGTAATCTGCTCTCATAAACGATCTTCTTCTCCTTCAGGCCAGCTGCTTTATGCCTGCTTTCATTGTATCATTTTCCAGATCGGAATATCACTATATCCTGCGGCAGGAACACAGAGACGATCCCGGATTACTGTGGTAAAATTCAGATTGTGTCAAGTCCGTTCTGAAAGGACCTGACATGCAGTATCGGCCAATGTTCCAGGAGGAGGGCAGGTCATGAGTAAAAAGAAAATACACGAATCCGTCTTTCTCGCCCCGGGATGCGCTGTCGTGGGAGAAGTGGAAATCAGAGAAAATGCAAGTGTCTGGTACAATGCGACCCTGCGCGCGGACAGCCCCATGGAGATCGGAAAGAACACCAACATTCAGGACAACGCTGTATTGCACGCGGAGCCCGGCCACGAAGTCCACGTGGGGGAAGGCGTCTCCATCGGCCACAGCGCCATTGTTCACGGCTGCACCGTCGGCAGCAACACCATCATCGGCATGGGGGCCATCATCCTAAATGACGCGGTCATCGGCAGCAACTGCATCATCGGCGCCGGCGCACTCGTGACACAGGGAAAGATCATTCCGGACGGCTCGCTGGTAATCGGCACCCCCGGCGTCGTAAAGCGCGCACTGACTGAAGAAGAGATTGCCTTCAACCGGCTGAATGCGGAAGAGTACGTGAAATGGGCCGCACAGTACAGCCAGGAGGAGTGCTGATCACAGCGGGAGAGAAGATCATGGATCATCTGCGCTGCGTCGTTGAGCGCATCACCTACCAAAATGCGGAAAACGGCTATGCCGTCATAAAATGCCGGGCCAAAGGCTATCAGGACCTGGTCACGGTCATTGGCGCCATGCCCGACGTCCACGTGGGCAGCGTCTTAAACCTCGGCGGCACCTGGAAGGTCAATGCAAAATATGGCCGCCAGTTTGTCGTCGAGACCTGGGAAGAGACCCTGCCTGCCACTGCCTACGGCATTGAAAAATACCTTGGGAGCGGCCTGGTAAAAGGCATCGGGCCGGCTTTTGCCGGACGGATCGTGCGGCAGTTCGGCGAACAGACGCTGGAAATCATCGAGACCTCCCCCGAGCGGCTTCTGGAAATTGAGGGCATCGGGCGCGTCCGCGTGGAGCGGATCCGGAAGAGCTGGGAAGAACAGAAGGAGATCCGCAACATCATGCTCTTCCTGCAGAGCCACGACGTCTCCACCGCACATGCTGCCAGAATCTTCAAGACCTACGGCAATGAGAGTCTGAAGATTGTACAGGAAAACCCGTACCGACTCGCCGATGACATCTGGGGCATCGGCTTTAAGACCGCCGATACCATCGCAGAAAAACTCGGCTTTGACAAGGAAAAATATGTCCGCCTCCGCAGCGGTCTGCTCTATACCCTGAACAAGCTTTCAGAAGAAGGGCACTGCTACGCCACCCGCGCGCTGCTGATGAAAACCGGCGCAGAGCTGCTGGCGGTTGAAGAAGATGTTCTTTCCATGACATTGGATGAAATGATCCGGACAGGACAGGTGATCACAGAGAAAATCCCGCAGACGGATCAGGCGGAACAGGCTGAGGAAAATACAGTTCCCGAAAAAGCCATTTATCTGCCGCCCTTCTATTTTTCCGAAGTCGGCACCGCGAAGCGGCTTGCGGCCATTTATTCCAATCAGGAAGGGATTCAGGTGCCTCTGATCGGCCTTTCAGAACGAATCAGCAGCCGGACCGGCATTATCTATGATGAAGTTCAGCTGCAGGCGATCGATACCGCCGTGCGCAGCAAGATTCTGCTGCTGACCGGCGGGCCCGGCACCGGCAAAACCACGACAACGTTGGGAATCATCACCGCTTTCAAGGCAGCCGGAGCCAGGATTCTGCTGGCGGCGCCCACGGGCCGGGCAGCGAAGCGCCTGTCTGAGGCGACGCACATGGAAGCGAAGACGATTCACCGTCTTCTGGAAGTCAAGCCGCCGGAAGGATATCAGAAAAATGAAGAAAACCCGCTAAGGGGCGATGTTTTGATCGTCGACGAGTGCTCCATGATCGATATCATGCTGATGTATCATCTTCTGAAAGCCGTGCCGGATACCATGACGCTGATTCTGGTGGGCGATGTCGACCAGCTGCCCAGCGTCGGCGCCGGCAATGTCCTGCGCGATCTCATCGACAGCGGCTGTTTTCCGGTGGTCCGCCTGACACGCATTTTCCGACAGGCCATGGAAAGCCGGATCATCATGAACGCCCACCGGATCAATCACGGAAAAATGCCGGATATCTCCGGCGGTACCCGCAGTGATTTCTTCTTCATGGATATGGAGAAGCAGGTGCAGAAAAAGGGACTGGATGAGACAGACTCCTCCGTCATCGCCGCGGAGACGGCACAGACCATCGCCGAGCTGGTATCAGTCAACCTTGCCCGCTATTACAAGACGCCGCCGTCGGATATTCAGGTTCTGACACCCATGCAGCGCGGCATCGTCGGCGCGGCCAATCTCAATCAGCTGCTGCAGAACGCACTGAACCCGGGCGGCGCCGGTCTGTCGCGGGGCGGTTATCTCTTCAAAGCCGGCGATAAAGTCATGCAGATTCGCAACAACTATGACAAGGAGGTCTTCAACGGAGACATCGGCACCATCGAAGCTGCCGATCAGGAGGAGAGAACCCTGACCGTCCGCTTTGACGACCGCCTGATCAGTTATGACATCTCTGAACTGGATGAACTGGTCCTGGCCTACGCCGCGACCATACACAAGTCTCAGGGTTCGGAATATCCGATCGTCGTCATCCCGATTCTGATGAACCACTATGTCATGCTGCAGCGAAATCTGCTCTACACCGGCATCACCAGGGCCAAAAAAATCCTGGTGCTGGTCGGCACCAGGAAAGCACTTGCCTATGCAATACACAATGTGACGGTTGAATTCCGAAGCACTCTGCTGAAGTACAGAGTCCAGAGCCTTCTGCCTTCACAGACGATCTGACACGCTCAGGACGCAGCTGCGCAGTCTTTCTGCTGCCTCCTGAAACTCGGCAAGTCCAGCTGCATTCAGCCGCGCGGGAAGGCGCTCACTAAGGTCCTCCAGATCCCGACGCATCAGCTCCGCCTTCTGCACCTCCGTGCTCCGGATCATTCCAAGGAACTTCCGCCCATACAGATCACTCTCACAGGTCGTGACATAGCGCTGCAGCGCATTGCGGATTTCCGCGTTCAACAGCGCCTGCATTTCTTTATCGGCAAAATCTGACTCGTACAGGCCAAGTTTTGCAAAGGCTCTGCGCGCATTCCAGCGCTCCAGCACCTTCAGCGTGCGCGAAGAACGAGTCAGAAACATCAGATCCAGCAGTGCCTGCAGGAATCGATCCTCCGCAAGATCCCCGGAAAACCGGAAATGAAACAGACGCTGGGCAGCTGTAAGATCAGCCCCTCCCTGTCCGGCATCGGTGCCGGCTGCGCGCTGCCCGGAGATTTCATCCAGCAGGGCAAGCCGCTTTTCCGGATCCGTCTCTTCATAAAAGGATGCCAGATCCGCTGCAAGATCCATCACGCTCATAGGATTTCGCCCTCATCCGGAAAGCTGATCCGGCCCTGCAGCCAGATGACTCCCTTGAACCGCCGGCCCACAGCGGGCTCGCCGCACAGATCCTTCTTGTTGATGAGCAGATCAAAATACAGCTCATTGCAGTCGATCACCATGCGGTACAGCTCCTGGCCGGTCACGCGATTCTGCACGACCTCACAGTGATGGATCTCGCCCATCACATTGTAAAGGTCACACTCGACACCGGTCGGCATGAAGTGGCTGTCCACCAGAGAATAAATATCGTTGTCCTGGATTTTGTCCAGAATGACCGCGTAGGTATCCATGTCGGAAATCGTCAGATCCTTCATGGCCGCCTCGTCGCCAGTCCGGGCTTTGTTCATCAGCCCCTCCCGGTACTGCTCGGCGCGCTGTTTTTCTCTGCGGTCACTGGCGCTTTTCTGAATGGGAAGCATAATCGTGCCTTCCGTAGAAAGCGCCGAGAGCGAAACGGAAGTGCCGGCCATCGGAAGCAGGCCGGCTGTTTCGCGCTTCAGATAATCCACCGTGTTCTGCAGCCGGAAGATCAGCGTCACACCGACCTTCAGATCGTCACAGACGCAGGCAAAGGATTCGTCCTCCAGACGCTCCTCAACCGTGACATCCTCTGTGGTGCTCACATAATCTCTTCGCAGATAGGGAAAATAATATTCAAGATAAAAGCTGCCGTCTTCATCATAACTGCCGAAGGCGCACAGACCGAAGCCCGGCCCGAGTTCCAGACGGTACTCTGCGAGCATGCAGCTGTCATCACTGCGGTCTGTAATATAGCTGCGTGAGCTGGGGCGGGTTACTGCGTCTTTTAAAAGACCCCGCACCAACTTCTGCGATCCTTCGTCGGGGATACCGACAGCCCGTAGAAATTTATGCAAATTATTTTCTTCCTGTAGCTAAATAATATGTTTCTATTTTGTCTCTTCAGTGCTTCGGGATCAGCAGCTCCTGTCCGCCCATGTACGGCCGAAGTGCTTCCGGAATCCGGACAGTGCCGTCTGCCTGCAGATTGTTCTCCAGGAATGCGATCAGCATCCGCGGGGTCGCGACAACCGTATTGTTCAATGTGTGTGCGAGATACTTCCGGCCGTCCGCACCCTGAACGCGGATCTTAAGCCGTCTTGCCTGCGCATCACCCAGATTCGAGCAGCTTCCGACTTCAAAGTATTTCTTCTGGCGGGGCGACCAGGCTTCCACGTCACAGGACTTCACCTTCAGGTCAGCGAGGTCACCGGAGCAGCACTCCAGCTGACGGACCGGAATGTCCATGCTTCTGAACAGCTCAACCGTATACTGCCACAGCTTCTCATACCATTCCTTCGATTCCTCCGGACGGCAGACCACGATCATTTCCTGCTTTTCAAACTGATGAATCCGGTAAACGCCGCGCTCCTCAATGCCATGCGCACCCTTTTCCTTGCGGAAGCACGGAGAATAGCTGGTCAGTGCCTTCGGCAGCTGCTCCTCCGGAATAATCTGATCGATAAACTTGCCGATCATGGAATGCTCCGAGGTTCCGATCAGATACAGATCCTCGCCCTCGATCTTGTACATCATCGCATCCATCTCGGCAAAGCTCATGACGCCTGTAACAACATTTCCGCGGATCATGAAGGGCGGAACATGATAATTGAAGCCCTTGCCGATCATGAAGTCGCGCGCATAGGAGAGGACAGCGGAGTGAAGTCTTGCGATGTCGCCCATCAGATAGTAGAAGCCGTTTCCGGCAACGCGTCCCGCGGAATCCAGATCAATTCCGTCGAAGCTCTCCATGATATCTGTGTGGTAAGGAATGTCAAAATCCGGCACAACCGGCTCACCGAACCGCTGCACTTCTACATTCTCACTGTCATCACGGCCGATCGGGACAGAAGGATCAATGATATTCGGGATGCGCATCATATCCTCGTGCACCTTTTCCGACGCTTCCTTCTGAATCTGGTCGAGCTCCTCCAGGCGCTTCGCATCCTCAGCCACGCGGGCTTTCACTTCCTCAGCCTGTCTGGAAAGTTCTGCTGCCTTTTCCTCATCGCCCTGCTTCTGCGCCGCTTTCAGCTG
>JAFTFP010000058.1 GCA_017449485.1 Lachnospiraceae bacterium | reverse complement strand
GAAAACGCCAATTTCCTGCGCCTCTCCGGTGAAAATCTGGACGGGAGCACCTCACAGCTCGTGTTCTACACAGCCAGAGGGCTGGAGAGAGTACGTGATCTGACCGGAAAAGGAGCTGATCACGATCCCTGCGGCGGACACAGTCAGACTTAATGCACATACAAGGTGGGTTCATTAATTTATTTGTTTCAAGGAGGTGACAGTATGATTCGTAAGACACTTATCATCAACGGTGTGACACGCCAGCTGATCCTGGATCAGGATGAAACCCTGGCAAAGGTGCTGCGTGAACACCTGCTCCTCACCGGCTGTAAAATCGGCTGCGGCGAGGGACACTGCGGCGCCTGCAATGTCATTATGAACGGCAAGGTGACCAAGTCCTGCGTCGTGAAGATGAGCCGTGTTCCGGACAATGCGGAGATCACCACCATCGAGGGCGTGGGCACGCTCAGCGACATGCATCCGCTGCAGGTGGCCTGGATGGCACATGGCTGCGCACAGTGCGGCTTCTGCACACCCGGCTTCATCATCAGCGCGAAGGTTCTGCTGGACGAGAATCCGAGCCCGACCAGAGAGGAAGTACGCGACTGGTTCAACAAGACCAGGAACCTGTGCCGCTGCACGGGCTACAAGCCTCTGGTTGATGCCGTGATGGATGCGGCAGCAGTACTGCGCGGCGAGAAGACCAAGGAAGATCTGGTATTCCAGCCGACCGGCGACAGCATCAAGGGAACCAAGTATATCCGTCCTTCGGCAGCACAGAAGGTCACCGGTACCTGGGACTTCGGTGCAGATGATGCCCTCAAGATGCCTGAGAATACCCTTCGTCTGGCTCTCGTTCAGGCCAAGGTTTCCCATGCGAACATTCTCGGAATCGACACAGCCGAGGCAGAGAAGATGCCCGGCGTCTTCAAGATCATTACCGCGAAGGATATCGTAGCAGCAGGCGGCAAGAACCGCATCAACGGTCTGGTCATGCTTCCGCTGAACAACAAGACGGACGGCTGGGAGAGACCGGTTCTGTGCGACGAGAAGATCTTCCAGTTCGGTGATGCCATTGCCATTGTTGCGGCAGATACCGAGGAACATGCAAGAGCAGCAGCTGATGTTGTCAAGGTTGACATCGAGGAGCTGCCGGCATACATGAGCGCCATGGATGCCATTGCTGAGGATGCGATTGAGATTCATCCCGGCATTCCGAATGCATACTATGAGACCAACTGCATCAAGGGTCCTGATCTGGACTTCGACAGCGCACCGAACGTTGTTGAAATTGAGAGCTACTGCTCACGTCAGCCGCACCTGCATCTGGAGCCTGACTGCGGTTATGCTTACATCGATGAGGACGGCATGGTTACCGTTCACAGTAAATCCATCGGTATCCATCTGCATATGCCGATGATTGCGGACGGCATCGGTGTTCCGATGGAGAAGCTTCGTCTGGTTCAGAACCACGCGGGCGGCACCTTCGGTTACAAGTTCTCGCCGACCAACGAAGCAATCCTGGGCGCGGCAGCGAAGATCTGCCAGAGACCGGTTTCCCTGGTCTTCAACCAGTTCCAGAACATCACCTACACCGGCAAGCGTTCTCCTGCCTTCATGCACATCAAGCTGGCAGCAGACGAGAACGGCAAGTTACTCGGCCTGTGGGGCAACAACTATGTGGATCACGGACCGTACTCCGAGTTCGGCGATCTGCTGACACATCGTCTGAGCCAGTTCACCGGCGCAGGCTATCATATTCCGACCATCCGCAACAAGTCGACGACGGTCTTCACGAACCATGCATGGGGCTCCGCTTTCCGTGCTTACGGTTCACCGCAGTCCTTCATGGGCTCCGAGATCGCAATCGATGTACTGGCAGCCAAGATGGGCATGGATCCGTTCGATATCCGTGAGCTGAACTGCTACAAGGAATCCGAAGGCTCCACCATCCCGACCGGCTACAAGCCCGATGTATACTGCCTGGAAGAAATGTACAAGAAGGCACGTCCGCTGTATGAGGCAGGCAAGAAGAGAGTGGCAGAGAAGAATGCCGCTTCCGACGGCCGCTATAAATACGGCATCGGCGTCTCCTCCGGCGTCTATGGCTGCGGCCTTGACGGCGTCGACTCCTCGCAGGCTTATGCAGAGCTGAATCCGGACGGAACCGTCACGATCTATGTATCCTGGGAGGATCACGGACAGGGCGCAGACATGGGCGCACTGGTATCCGCACATGAGACCCTGCGTCAGGCAGGCATCACACCGGATATGATTCACCTTGTCATGAACGACACCAAGTACACACCGAACTCCGGCCCTGCAGGCGGATCCCGTTCGCAGGTCATGTCCGGTAATGCGTGCCGCCTGGCAGCTGAGAACCTGCTGGCAGCGATGCGCAAGGAAGACGGAACTTATCGCACATACGATGAGATGAAGGCGGAAGGCATCGAGACGAAGGTTCTGGGACAGTGGGTTGCGACTTACTGCGCAGAGCATCCGATCGATCAGGCAACCTCTCAGGGCGAGCCGTTCTCCGTTTACATGTACACCATCTTCCTGCCGGAAGTCTGTGTCGATACGCAGACCGGTAAGGTCAAGGTTGAGAAGTTTACAGTCGTCGCGGATGTCGGTACAATTATGAATAAGCTTCTTGTTGACGGCAACTTCTACGGCGGCCTGGCACAGGGCATCGGCCTTGCGCTTTCCGAGGACTTCGAGGATCTGTCCAAGCACACGAACCTGATGAGATGCGGTATTCCGTATCCGAACGATGTTCCGGATGACATCGAACTGCACTATGTTGAGACGTATCGTCCTGAGGGCCCTTACGGAGCAGCAGGCTGCGGCGAGGCACCGCTGGATGCACCGCACCCGGCAATCCTGAATGCGATCTACAACGCGACCGGCGCCCGGATCATGAAGATCCCGGCAAGACCGGAAGTCGTTCTGGAAGCGCTGAAGGAGCTGGAGGCATAATTATCCGGACTTGCTCCGGACGGACATTTAAGTCCGCTTAGAATTGTCGCAGAGAGGCGGGCAACCGTCTCTCTGCTTTTTTCGAAGAAATGATGTGAGAAGTTATTCTCGCAGAGGGCAGTCCTATGATGGATGAACAGATCAGAATTGAAGAGCGAGGCTCCACCCACGTCTACCGGCAGATCAAAATGCTGTCGGAGGAAGAGCTGGTCCTCCGGGAGAGCCGCTGTGTCTACGAGCAGCCGGCGTACTGTGTCGCGGCCTGCCCGCTGAAGCTGGATGCGAAAGCCTTCATGGATGCAGCGGCGAAGGATCAGTTCGACAAGGCGCTGCAGCTCTATGAGAAAATCGCCCCTTTCCCCGCCATTCTGGCAGCCGGCTGTGAAGCGCCCTGCGAGCACAAGTGCAAGCTCTGCGAGCTGGGTGAAGGCATTGCGGTCCGGGACGTGGAGCAGGCGGTTGTCCGGTACGGAAAGCGGCCGACGGTCAAAGGGTTCCTCAGAATGAAGAAGAAGCAGACAGTGGTGCTGTTCGGCAGCGGCTTGCTGATTCTGTTCCTGACCGGCGAACTGGTGAAGAAGAATTATCCGGTAACGGTTGTCAGCGAAGAACCGGATCTGGAGCAGTGGCTTCGGGCAGCGGTAGAGAAGGCGGGCATTCCGGAAGACGCTGTTCAGCATGACCTCGCGCTCCTCAAGAAGATGGATCTGACCCTTCGCGGCGCCGAGCTGCCGGATGCACAGCAGATCCGGGCGGCCGCAGAGGAATTCAACGCGGTCTGTGTCAGCCCCGCGCTGACAGCAGGACTGTTTCCGGAGGCAGCACCGGATCAGGCGCTGATGTACGACCGGGACCTGCACATCGTGACCGGCTCCGGAGAATCGGAGGGCGGTGTTCTGGCTGCCGCAGAGGCCGCCAAGCGCGCCGCACTGTCTGTGGACCGGATTGTTCAGAAGCTGGATCCTTCCAACATGCGCGGCACAGAAGGCACATCGGAGACCCGACTCTATACGAATACTGAAAAGGTACAGCCCTCAGATCGTCTGCCCCATGACATGGCGGACGGATACTCCCGCGAGCAGGCGGTCCGGGAGGCGCAGCGCTGCATCCAGTGCCACTGCGACGAGTGCATCAAGGGCTGCGCGTACCTGCAGCACTATAAGAAATATCCCCGGATTCTGACCCGGGAGATCTACAACAACGTCGGCGTCATCATGGGCGATCACATGATGAACAAGCCCATCAACGCCTGCTCTCTGTGCGGCCAGTGCACAGTCACCTGCCCCAACGGCTACGACATGGCTGAGATCTGTCACCGGGCAAGGCAAAATATGGTTTCCACGGACAAGATGGCGCTCGCACCGCACGAATTCGCACTGCTGGACATGCTGTTCTCCAACCGGGAGGCCTTCCTGTCCAGAACACAGCCGGGCTATGAAAGCTGTAAATATGTTTTCTTCCCGGGCTGTCAGGCGGGCGCGGTCGCGCCGGAGACGGTGCGCGCGGCCTGGACCGATTTAAGCAGCAGACTGGAGGGCGGCGTCGCCCTGATGCTCGGCTGCTGCGGAGCCATCTGCGACTGGGCCGGACGCTATGAGCTGTATGATACGGTAAAAGAATTTATCGACCGGGAGCTGGAAAAGCTCGGCGGCGGCACAGCACCTGTCGTGATCGCCGGCTGTCCTACCTGCATGAAGGAACTGAAGGGCCATGAGGGACTGGAAGTGAAGGGCATCTGGGATGTCCTTCTGGAGATCGGTCTGCCGGAGGGCGGCCAGGGTCTGGACCGGCCCGTCGCGGTGCACGACGCCTGCGGCGCCCGGGGCGACCACGCGGCCCAGGAGGCGATCCGCACCATCGCGGGAAAGCTCGGTATGGAAATTACGGAGACCGAGTATTCCGGCGACCGCTCGCCCTGCTGCGGCTACGGAGGCCTGACGGCCTACGCCAACAAAGAGGTGGCGCATGAGATGACCGAGCTGTGCCTGTCCCGCTCGGATGCGCCTTACATCACATACTGCATGGCCTGCCGGGACCGCTTCGCCAGAGAAGGACGGCAGTCCAGACACATCCTGGAGCTGGTTTACGGAACGGACGCGGGCGCGCCTCCGGACATCAGCGAAAAGCGGTATAATCGGATGAGACTGAAAAATGATCTTCTGAAGGAAGTCTGGAACGAGGAGGTATATGAGGTGGGGCCGGATTTTGACATCCATTACACGCCGGAGGCGCTGCAGCTGATGGATCAGCGCATGATCCTGAAGAGCGATGTGATCGACGTGCTGAAGTATGCGCGGGAGAGCGGCGAGGCGATTCTGGATCAGGAGAGCGGCCTGTACATCGCGCGGGCGCGGATCGGGAACGCGACCTTCTGGGTCAAATACACACAGGAAAACGAGAACACGTATCTCGTGCGGAGCGCGTACAGCCACCGCATGAATATTGTGACCAGATAGCAGCAAGATCGCGGCGTAGATAATCGCAGGAGCATCAGAACAAGTATGGAAGAGAAAAATTATTACACCATAGACCCGGAGGGAAAGCTGACCTGCATGAAGTGCGGCATTCCGCTTGTGAAGGGCAAAGCCAAGTTCATGTATCTGGACAACGGCTTTCCGGTGGAGCTGCCGGTCTGCCCGCAGTGCGGTTTTGTCTATGTGCCGGAGGAGCTGGCGCTGGGAAAGGTGGCGTCCGTCGAGCGGGCGCTGGAGGATAAATGAGTTCATTTCCGGATGAGCAGCAGATGAATCGCCACCCGGGCGGAAAAGAGCATTCCGAGGCAATGATCCGGCTGGCGAAGGAAGTGCCGGGCGGCCTTGCGCCGGGCGCGGTGGTCTATGACTTCGGCGCCGGAAGCGGGGAGCTGACAGCGCGGCTTCGCGAGTCAGATTTTGCCGCACAGGGCATTGACCTGCGGCCTTCCGGGCAAAATGTGACTTTCGGCGACTTTCTGAAGACGGGCTTAGGCAGTGCATGCGCGGATGCCGTTTTCAGCCAGTGCGCCTTTTATGTTTCCGGAGATCCGGCGGGCGCTTTCCGGGAAGCCTACAGGGTTTTAAGGCCTGGCGGGCTGCTGGTGATTTCAGATGTGAGCTTTGAAGTGCCGCTCCGGGCTATGGCAGAGGATGCCGGATTTGAGGTGCTCCATGAGGAGGATCTCACGCAGCAGTGGCGGACTTATTATCTGGAATGTGTCTGGAACGGCACGGCGGATCCGGCGTGCGCGCAGGGCAGGAAGGGCGCGCAGTACACGCTGCTGCTGTGCAGAAAGTGCTGAGAGATGCGGATCGAGAGGAGGTAGTCGGATGGATCTGATGGACAGAATCATGGAACTGACAGAGCAGGGCTATTGCTGTGCGCAGATTCTGGCTATTCTGCTGCTGGAGACGATCGGGGAAGAGGATCCCGGCTTTGTCCGGGCGATGGGCGGCCTGCAGTACGGCGTCGGCTATTCCTATGGATGCTGCGGCTGCATGACCGGCGGTACGGCGGTACTCTCCTATGTGATCGGACAGGGCTACGGGGAAGCGGATGAAGGCCGCGAGCCCTATGACAAGGAGCTGCACCGGAAAGTCCTGACAGATTTTACGCAGTGGTTTATGGAAGAGATGAAGAGCGGCTTCGGCGGTATTGACTGCAGCACCATCATTCAGGGCAGCATGGCGCGGTGCATCGAGGTATGCCCCGGCATCATCGCGGCGACTTACGAGAAGTGCATGGAACTGTTGGAGGAAAATGAGAGGTTGTAGAGGAAAGGAGCATCAGAAAAGTATGGCAGCAGAGACAGGCAGATTTGCAGTGGTGAGCGGGTTCCTTGGCTCCGGCAAGACAACATTGATGATGGCACTAACACAGCAGGGAAAGCGGGATGGAATCTGTGTCCACATGATTTCCAATGATCTTGGAAATCAGAGTCTGGCGGATCATCGTTATGCTTCTCTGTCCGGTTGTCCGGCAAGTGAGCTGGTGGGTGAGTGCATCTGTTATCAGACCGAAAATCTGGTGGAGCATCTGCGCAGCCTGTATGAGGAGCAGGGCGCACAGCTGGTGCTCTCGGACATTCCAGGCTTCGGCGTGGGCGCGCTCGAGCATGTATATCACACCCTGCACCGGGATTATCCCGCGTGCTGCACCCTTGCCCCCTTCACAGTCGTGACGGAACCGGAGCGGGTGCGGCAGCTGATGCAGGATGAGGCGGCAGACCTGTCCTATCTGCTGAAGACACAGCTGGTGGAAGCGGATGTGATTGTGCTGAACAAGACAGATCTGCTGAGCGGGGCGGAGTGCGCTAAGCTGTGTGAGTGGCTGAAGAAGCAGCATCCGGAAGCGCAGGTTCTTCCGGTCAGCGCTATGAGCGGAGCGGGGCTTCCCGAACTTCTTCAGGCACTGATGAAACAGGAGGCGTCGATGCACCGCCCGGAGATCGGCTATGGCGGCGAGGCGTTTCAGGCTTCGATGAGTAAGATCTCGGAATTCTATGAGCAGTATCACGTCTCTGTCTGCTGCGATACCTTTGACGGCAATGCTTATCTGAAGGACCTGGCACAGGCAATCCGCGGCAGCGTTCGGGAGCAAGGTGCGGATCTGCCGCACTTAAAGCTCCTGGCTTACAGCGAAGACAAAGATTACGCCAAGGCAGATCTGCTCGGCATTGGTCGGGAAATTGAGCTGGCGCATGCTTTTGCAAAGCCCTGTACAGATCTGGGCGTGATGCTCAACGGCAGCGCGCTCTGCCCGTCGGATGCGCTGGATGAGCTGATGAGCACCTGCATTGCGCAGGTCTCGAAGAAGTACCAGCTGGAGGTGACGACCTTTAAGAAAGAATGCTTCGGCATGGGATGACAGGAGCATAAAAATCAAGATGGAAATCCGCAGAACCAGATCGGTCTGTCCGGTCTGTCTGAAGAATATCCCGGCCGTTCTGGAACAGGAAGAGGACGGCCGGATTTATATGAGCAAGCGCTGTGCAGAGCACGGACCTTTTCGCGCTTTGGTGTGGCAGGGCATGGCAGATTTTGCCCGGTGGAGTCAGGGAAGCGAGCCGCTTTCCGGGCAGCAGGGTCTTTCCTGTCCGGGAAACTGCGGTCTCTGCGGCGAGCACGAGAGCGGCAGCTGCTGCGTACTGCTGGAGGTGACAGACCGCTGCAACCTGCACTGCCGATACTGCTTTGCAGATCCGGCGTGCAGCGCAGCTGACTCGTCGTCAGATCTACCTTATGAAGAACTTGCTGCTCAGATCCGCGATCTCGCCGGCCGCTGCGGGCAGCCGCTTCTGCAGCTCTCTGGCGGTGAGCCGACGCTGCGGGACGATCTGCCGGAGCTGGTGCGGGAAGCGAAAAGCGCCGGCTGCAGTTATGTGCAGGTCAATACCAACGGAATCCGTCTCGCTCAGGATCCGGCTTACGTGCAGGCACTGGCAGAGGCGGGCCTGGATATTGTCTTCCTGCAGTTCGACGGAACCCGGGATGACATTTACAGACAGCTGCGGGGCCGCCCGCTTCTGGCGGAAAAGACCCGCGCCATCGAAGTCTGCGGACGTGCCGGGATCGGCGTGACGCTGGTGCCGACGGTAGTGCCCGGTGTTAACGACCAGAACCTGGGAGAACTGGTCCGCTTTGCGGCGCAGCATGTTCCGGACGTGCGCGGCATCCACTTTCAGCCCGTGTCATATTTTGGCCGGATTCCGGAGGACGGCATTCCACAGGAGCGCTACACGCTTGACAGGCTGATGAAGGATGTGGCGGAACAGGCCGGATTCTCCATGGAGGTCTTCCAGCCTTCGCGCTGCGATCATCCGCTGTGCGGTTTTCACGCGCAGTTTCTCATTGTGCCAGGCGGGCACCTGCGGGCAATTACGAATATCAGCCATTCCTCGCCTGAGCGCGGAAATGCCCGGGATAACCGGGAGTACGTGGGGCGCCACTGGCGCCGGCCGGAGGAGGAAGAGGCGCCGGGCGGAAATGGGGGAAATGCAGACCTGGATGAGATGGATTTCGACACCTTCCTGTACTGCCTGCGGCACCGGAGTCTGACGCTTTCCGCCATGGCCTTCCAGGACGCGATGAATCTGAATATCGAGCGGCTGCACCGCTGCACTTTGCACGTTTACGACGGCGGACGGGTGCGCCCCTTCTGTGCGCAGTACCTCACGCCGCTGGGATAAGGCCGGGCGGGCCATGCAATTTGCAATATTAGGGGAATCCACATGCTTAAAGCAGGCATTGACGACCTTCTGCGGGAGCAGGAGGGCATGACTACAATCAATCGGGAAACGATTCAGGCGATGCAGCTGAAGAAGCTGAACCGCCTTCTTCTTGCGGAAAAAGAGCGGCAGGGCTTCTACGCAGACGCGGGCCTGCCGAAGCAGCTGGAGTCGTTAGAGCAGCTGCAGACACTGCCCTTTACGACGGATGAGGATCTTGCGGCGCATGCGGGCTCCATCGTGATGCTCTCCCAGAGCCGGATTCAGCGCGTGCTCTCGGACGCCACCAGCGGGACGACCGGCAGCGCCAAGCGGGTCTTCTACTCGGAACAGGACTGCGAGAATACGATCCGCCTGTTTATGGCGGGACTGGGTGAGCTGGTTTTTCCGGGGAGCCGCACGATGATCTGCATGCCGTTTTCCGGACCGCACGGGCTGGGCGAGCTGATCAGCGAAGCAATCCGGCGCCTGGGCGCACAGCCGCTGAAAGTCGGCTGCGGCCTCACTTATCTTGAATTAAAGAAATGGATGGAGGAGGAACAGCCGGACACCTTCGTGGGCATGCCGGTGCCGCTGATTTCCATGCTCAGAGTGCTGGGAAAGAGAAGTCTTGAACGCGCCCTGATCAGCGCAGACGCCTGCCCGGATTCCATTACGGCAGCCTGTGAAAAGATCCTCGGAAGCCGCCTTTTCCCGCACTATGGCTCGCGGGAAATGGGCCTGGGCGGCGCGATCACTTGTCAGGCTCACGCGGGCATGCACCTGCGGGAAAACAACGTCATCGCGGAAATCATCGATGAAAACGGACGGCCGGTGCCTGCGGGGGAGCAAGGCGAGCTGGTGATCACGACGATCGGCATGGAGGCCATGCCGCTGATCCGCTATCGGACCGGCGACTACACGCGGATCATTCCGGGAACCTGCCCCTGCGGCAGCAATGTACTCCGCCTGGACAAGGTGCACCGGGGCACGAGGCAAAATGTGACCAGCGCCGGAATACAGGCAGCCGGGGTGAGCATGGAGATGCTGGATGAGCTGCTTTATGCACATCCGCAGCTGGTGGACTGCAGCGCAGCGTATATTGATACCAGGTCAATTGCTGTTGAAGCCCTGATCACGCCGGGAGCAGACCCCACACAGACCGCAGAAAGTCTTGCGCAGGATCTGGAAAAGCATTTCCCGGGAACGGATTTTGTGGTAAGGTGCAGAGAAGTAAAACTGGAAGATGGCCCGATGTACCCGGGCAAGAGAAGTATCCTGCAAAGGAGCAATTAATGGATTATTCTGAAAATCATACGTATGAAATTGAGATAAAGAACGTGCAGGGGCATGAGGTGCCGCTGGTGACCTTTCCGCTGCTGGAACAGACGGGACTGGTGCGTGCCGCCTTTACCACGCGGCAAGGCGGCGTCAGCAGCGGGCCCTATGCACAGTTGAATCTGGGACTGGGGAACGAAGACGCGCGGGAGAACATCCGTGAAAACTATCGGATCGCAGCGCAGGCGATGGGCTGCACAGAGGAGGATGTGGTTCTCTCCCAGCAGACACACACCACCAACGTCCGGGTTGTGACCGCAGAAGATCGCGGCAAAGGCACTGTGCGGGAGCGTGATTACCGGGATATTGATGCGCTGATCACGAACGTGCCGGGATTGCTCCTGACAACTCTGCATGCAGACTGCACCCCGCTTTATTTTGTGGATCCGGTGCACCGCGCGATCGGTCTGGCACACTCCGGCTGGCGCGGAACAGCGGACCGGATGGGCGCCTGCACCCTTGCAGCCATGCATGAAACGTACGGGACGAATCCGGAGGACGTGATGGCTGCGATCGGACCGGTCATCAGCGTGCGGCACTACGAGATCGGACCGGAGGTCGGCGCGGAATTCACGAAGACCTTCAGTGAAGCCTTCTGTTATGAACAGAAGATCCTGACGCCGGGACAAGGCGACCGGCTGATGCTGGACCTGGAACAGGCCAACCGCCAGGTTCTGATGCAGGCGGGCATTCTTCCGGAACATCTGGCGGTTTCGGGTCTGTGTACCTTCGAACACGCCGATCAGTTCTTCTCTCACCGCGCGGTAGCCGGCGGGAAGCGCGGCAACTGCGCTGCCATGATGTGTCTGATCTGAAAGAACTAAATAGTCATCAACAAAGCCAGAGTAAAAAGTGAGGAGGAAGAGGCAATGGCAGAGAAGATTGTACAGACAGCAGGAAGAAACCAGCTTGGGGAATTCGCACCGATGTTCGCGCATCTGAATGATGACGTGCTCTTTGGAGAAGTATGGAATGAAGAAGAACCGGCACTGACGGAAAAGGACAGATATCAGAATACGATCTTCTTTCCGATTGGAGATCCCAATCCTTACGGACAGTATTTCGTGGGACAGAGCTATCTGGCGCCGGTCTCTACAGAGCAGGTTCCGATATTCAATGTTACTTTTGAGCCGGGATGCCGCAATAACTGGCATATTCATCATGCGAAGAGCGGCGGCGGGCAGATGCTGATCTGCGTCGGCGGCAGAGGATACTATCAGGAATGGGGAAAGGAGCCTGTCGAAATGACGCCCGGCACCGTGATCAACATTCCTGTGAACGTAAAACACTGGCACGGCGCCGCACCGGATTCCTGGTTCTCACACCTTGCGATCGAAGTGGCCGGCGAAGAAACCAGCACGGAATGGCTGGAAGCCGTAAACGCTGAAGATTACAACAGCCTGAAATAAGCGGAGGTCAGGAATAAGTCTGCTCCTGCATATATCAGGAACAGAGGTGTCTCAGTATAATCAGGAAGTATTAATCGAAATGGAAACCATCAGAGAACTCTCATCAAAAGATCTGGCAAAATTATCCTGCAGTGCATGTAATGGCTGCGGGGAGTGCTGTGTCGGCATGGGCGACACGATTCATCTGGACCCATGGGATCTGGCAGCGCTGACCAGGGGACTCGGCGCAGACTTTACAGATCTGCTGGAAGAGGTGATCGGCCTGCACGTGGAGCGCGGCCTGATTCTGCCGCATCTTCTGATGCGCGAAGAAACCACGCCGGGGCGCTGCGCTTTTCTGGATACGGAAAACCGCTGCGGGATCCACGGCTTCCGGCCTGGTCTGTGCAGACTGTTCCCGTTGGGAAGAAATTACACAGAGCAGGGCTTTTCCTATTTTGTCGTGGAAGGCGGGTGCGACAAGCCCGGAAAATCCAAGATCCGGATCGAGAAGTGGCTCGGCATTCCGGATCTGTCTTCCTACGAGCGGTTTACCTTCATCTGGCACAGTCTGGTCCGCGCCCTGCAGGCGCGCTTGGAGCAGGAGCCGGACGCTTCTTACGTGCGGGATTTAAACCGCTTCTTTCTGGGACTGTTTTATGAAAAAGCGTATCCGGTAGAAGATGCGCTGCCTGGAAAAGCCTTCTACGAAGAATTCTACAAGCGTCTCGAACAGTTCAAATCGCTGTAAAGTCAATTACCTGGAACGTCTCATTTTTCTGTACGGATACAGATGCAAATCCGTGCGCTGTCCCGTACAGCCATATTTTGCCCAAAATTGTATACAAAAGTGCGTGCATACATCTGCAAAATCTGATATGATAGGGAAAATGTTTTACCGGTTTAAACGAAAAAAGGGCGCGGGAGCGTCTCTGGATGTGTTAACGGTATTCAATGAGGGAGAGAGGTAGAGGCTATGTTTGCTGAGATTATTTCGAAAATCGACGGATTTCTATGGGGATGGCCGCTGATCATCGCACTGTTCGGCACGCACATCTTCATGACGATCCGCACCGGCTTTATTCAGAAGGACATTTTCAAGGCAATCAAAATGTCCGTGACGCCGGATCCGGATGCGGAGGGCGATGTTACTCAGTTCGGCGCCCTGACGACAGCTCTGAGCTCCACCATCGGAACGGGCAATATCATCGGTGTCGGCACCGCCATTGCCATGGGCGGCCCGGGTTCGGTTCTGTGGATGTGGCTGACCGGCATTTTCGGTATCGCAACCAAGTACGCAGAGACGATGATCGGTGTCAAGTACCGCGTCAAAAGTGAAAACGGGACGATGATCGGCGGTGCGATGTACGCGCTCGACCGCGGCCTGAAGATGCGGTGGCTCGGCATTGTGTTCGCGGCGCTGGCAGCAATCTGTGCCTTTGGTATCGGCTGCACGGTGCAGGCAAACGCAGTCGTTGCCAACATTACGACCAACTTCAGTGTTCCCCCGATTCTGATTGCGATCATCTTAAGTGTGATTGTCGGCCTGGTCATCATCGGCGGCATCCAGTCCATCACGAGAGTTTCCGAGAAACTGGTTCCTTTCATGGCTGCTTTCTATGTCATCGGCTGCCTGATCATTCTGATCATGAACCGTGACGTACTGGGACAGGCTGTTCAGGCGATTTTCTCCGCAGCCTTCTCCGCAAAGGCAGTCGGCGGCGGCTTTGTCGGCAGCACCATCGCAACGGCCTGCCGGTATGGTTTTGCAAGAGGTCTGTTCTCCAATGAATCCGGTATGGGTTCCGCACCGCTGGTTGCTTCCGCGGCACAGACCCGTAATTCCAAGCGTCAGGCGATGGTCTCCATGACCGGTACCTTCTGGGACACCGTTGTCATCTGCCTGATGACCGGTCTGGTTCTGGTTTCTTCCATCATCAAGCATCCGCAGATCGACGGTCTGTCCGGAAACGGCAGTGAGCTGACCAGTATGGCTTTCTCCATGATTCCGCATTTTGGCCTGCCGGTTCTGGTGGTCGGCCTGATCACCTTCGCCTTCTCAACCATCCTCGGCTGGTATTATTACGGCGAGCGCTGCGCAGTCTATCTGTTCGGCGAGAAGGTCATCCTCGGCTACAAGATTCTGTGGGTCGCAGGCGTCTTCCTGGGCTCCCTGGTTGAGCTGAATCTGATCTGGGATATCGCGGATCTGCTCAATGGTCTCATGGCTATTCCGAACATCATCGCCGTCCTGCTGCTCTCCAAGGTCATTGCGGATGAGACGAAGAAGTACAGCGGCGAGCATCTGATGGACAAGGATGAGACACCGATTCCGGTCCTGAAGAACGCGAACGGAGGCGTGCTGAACAAGAAGAACTAAGGCGGATTAAAAAAAGCAGTATCGAACATTTACTGGATCATTTACAGGACATTTACAGCATTGTGTACAGTCAGGGCGGCGGTTTGATACCACCGCCCTCTTTATGTTAGAATGAAAAGAAATAAATCTGACGGGAGAGGGGAAACCTTTTCTCATTGGAGGGTACATGCTGAAAACCGCACAGAACCGGCAGGACGTGCTGCTGGATTATCTTGAAAACCATATCAAAAGAGAAGACGGTAAGGTGGCAACGATCCCGGAGGCGAGAGTCCGGGAGATGATCTCGATCCGGGATGAGCTGGATCAGTTTCAGAAACTGATGATGTACTATGATTGTGCCCTTTCCGAGGTGCGCACCAAGCTGGAAGTGCTCAATAAAGAACTCGCGCTGGTGCGGCGGCGCAATCCGATCGAATCGATCAAGGGACGGCTGAAGACCCCCACAAGCATCTATGAGAAAATGACGCGGCGCGGGGTTGAGTTTTCCGTGGAGAACATTGAGAAATCACTGGATGATATCGCGGGTGTGCGGGTCATCTGCTCTTTTATCGACGATATCTATATGCTGAGGGACTGCCTGGCCAAGCAGGACGATGTCACAGTACTGCTGGAGAAGGATTATATTCGAAGCCCGAAGGACAATGGCTACCGGAGTCTGCATCTGATTCTGGAGATTCCGATTTTCCTGACCAACGAGAAGCGGATGACGCGGGTGGAAGTTCAGTTCCGTACCATTGCCATGGATTTCTGGGCAAGCCTCGAGCATGAGCTGAGCTACAAGAAGAGCATTCCGAATCAGGAAGCCATCCTGGAGGAGCTGAAATACAGCGCGGATCTGATCAATCAGATTGACCGGAGAATGCTGCAGATCCGGGAAAAGATCGATATTGCCGAGTAAAGATGGACCCGGCAGAACAGGCAGAACAGGGTAGTATGCGAAGAAATTCGCATAAAAATAAAAGGTAAAAGGTAGGAAAAATAAAGGTAGGGGGTAGAATTTATGCCGCGTAAAGAATGGAGAATCGGAGATCCGATGATCAATGAAACGGATTTCTGGCCGGATGAGGCATATCATGCGGAGGACAAGGAAAAGGAAAAACTGGTCCTGAAGCTGGCGACGCTGATCACGGACCGGTATGTGAAGAAGTTCACCGGCCGGATCAACAACCTGGATCCGGAGTACTGGGCACTGGACCGGATTTTTACTAAAGAGGAGATCAAGTTCCTCTTAAGCTTCAAGAAGACACGCGTGCTTTACTCTGTGGAGGAGCTGGCGCAGAAGAACAACATGAGCATCGAAGAGACGCAGAAGATGGTCGACAAGCTGGTCTGGACCGGCATTCTGGAAATGCAGCGCGTGCCCGAGGAGACCGGCGAGAAGCGCTACAATCTGCCGATCTTTGTTCCTGGCAGCGCGGAGTTCATGATGATGAACGACAAGCTCACGGAGGAGCATCCGGAGCTGAGAACCTTCTTCAATCTGATGACGCAGCTGCCGCTGGGCGGCGTGACGCAGATGGTTCCGCCCGGAGGCGCCGGTATCGGCATGCATGTCATTCCGGTGGAGAAGGCCATCAATGCCGAGAACAAGTCCGTCTCCGTGGAGCATATCTCCCACTGGCTGAGCAAGTATGACAAGTACTCCGTCGGCATCTGCACCTGCCGCAAGCAGCAGACCATGCGCGGCGAGGGCAGCGGCGAGATCGAAGGCGAGTACTGCATGGGCGTCGGCGACATGGCCGAGTACTGCGTGGACCGCGGCATGGGTCGGTACATCACCTACGAAGAAGCGCTCGAGATCCTTGAGCGCGCCGAGCGCCACGGCTTTGTCCACCAGATCACCAACATCGACGGCTCGGACAAGATCGTCGCCATCTGTAACTGCGCGCCGGGCGTCTGCAACGCGCTGCGCACTTCGCAGCTCTATAACACACCGAATATGTCCGCATCTGCGTACCGCGCTCATGTGGATCAGGCAAAATGTGTCGCGTGCGGCAAGTGCGTGGAGGTCTGCCCGGTGGGTGCGGCCAAGCTCGGACAGAAGCTCTGCACGAAGAACGGACCGATCGAATATCCGAAGACACCGCTGCCGGACGGCCACAAGTGGGGCCCGGACAAGTGGAATTACAACTATCGGGATGATGCCAAGATCAATACCTATGAGACCGGTACAGCCCCCTGTAAGACAGCCTGCCCGGCGCACCTGGCGATCCAGGGCTATATCAAGATGGCCGCTGAGGGCCGCTTTGAGGACGCGCTGAAGCTGATCAAGCAGGACAACCCGTTCCCGGCTGTCTGCGGCGCGGTCTGCAACCGCCGCTGCGAGGACGCCTGCACGAGAGGCACCATCGATCAGCCGCTGGCCATTGATGAAATCAAGAAGTACATCGCTTCGCTGGATCTGAATGCCGAGAAGCGTTACATCCCGCTGTGCGAGAACGGCGAGGGCAAGTTCTTCCCGCAGAAGATCGCCGTCATCGGCGCAGGCCCGGCCGGCCTTTCCGCAGCTTATTACCTGAGAAGAAACGGCTATCCCGTCACGGTCTTCGAGAAGGAGAGCCGTCCCGGCGGCATGCTGATGAACGGAATCCCGAGCTTCCGCTTGGAGAAGGACGTCGTGGAAGCGGAGATCGATGTCATCCGCGAGATGGGCGTAGAGTTCCGCTGCGGCGTGGAAGTCGGCAAGGACATCACGATTCAGCAGCTGCGTGAGGAGGGCTACAAGGCCTTCTATGTCGCCATCGGCGCCCAGGGCGGACGCCGCACCGGCGTGCCCGGCGAGGACGCTGCGGGCGTACAGACCGGCGTGGACTTCCTGCGGGCCATTAATCTGGCTGTCGGAAGCGGCGCGGAATACGGCAGCCTGCCGGCAGAGCTCACACTGAGCGGTGATACCGTCGTCATCGGCGGCGGCAACGTGGCCGTGGACGTAGCCCGGACCGCTGTCCGCTGCGGACAGACCGGCGTGACCATGATCAGCCTGGAGGCAAGAGATGAGATGCCGGCGGCAAAAGATGAAATTGCCGAGGCGGAAGAAGAGGGCATCAAGGTTCTCAACAGCTGGGGACCGAAGGAAATTCTGACAGAGGACGGAAAGGTCACCGGCATCGTGCTCAAGAAGTGCACGGCTGTCAAGGATGCTTCCGGCCGCTTCAATCCTCAGTATGACGAGGAAGATACCATCACCATTCCCTGCAGCAACATCCTGCTTTCCATCGGACAGGCCTATGTCTGGGGCAGCCTGCTGGAGGGAACGAAGGTGGAGCTGGATCGGTCCGGCAGAGCCATGGCGGATCCGGTCACCTTCCAGACCGCAGAGCCGGATATCTTCGTCGGCGGAGACATCTACTCCGGGCCGCGTTTTGCCATCGATGCGATTGCGGCAGGCCGCGAGGGCTTTGTCTCCATCAACCGCTTCGTCCATCCCGGCAACTCCCTGACCCTTGCCCGCGATCTGCGCAAGTTCATCGAGCTGGATAAGGACAACATCGAAGTGGAGCAGTTTGACAACGCGAAGCGCCAGATCCCCGGCCACAAGGAAGGCGTCGCAACGCATACCTTCCGGGATCTGCGCCTGACGCTGACACCGGAGCAGGTCAGGACCGAGGCCGGCAGATGCCTTGGCTGCGGCGCGACCACCGTGGATACAAACCGCTGCATCGGCTGCGGACTGTGCACAACCCGCTGCGAGTTCGACGCGATTCACCTGACAAGAGATGTGCCGCACGCCAGCGATATGTACAAGTGCGAGGACAAGCTCAAGGCGATCGGACCGTATGCATTAAAGCGCGCAGGGAAGATTCTGGTGAATAAGATCACCGGCAAATAAATGGAGTAAAAAACATTGCATGAGCTGGGACTTGCCTTCCACGTGATGGACACGGTGGAAGAGATTGCTAAAGAGCAGGACCTGAAGAAGGTTGGAAGTGTCACACTGGAGATCGGACAGGTCTCCGGTGTGATCTTTGACTATTTAAGCGATGTCTGGGACTGGGCCGCTGCGAAGCGGGAGCTTTTCACGGGCAGCAGGCTGAAGTGTGAGGAGATTCACGCGATCACGTACTGCAGGGCCTGCGGAAAGACCTATGACACGGTGCCGCAGGGACGGGAGTGTCCGTACTGTCACAGTCCGGAGACGGAGCTGGTGACAGGAAACGAGTTTCTGATCAAGGAAATAGAGGCATATTGAGCGTGAGCGGAAAGAAGATTGCCTTTCATCTGAACTGTCTCGAACAGGGCGGCGCGGAACGGGTCGTGACCAACCTGGCGGGACAGTTTGCTGAGGAAGGGTATGAAGTATATATCGCGACGGAGTGGTACGGCGAGGATGAGTTCGTGCCGGATCCGCGGGTGCATCGGGTGCACGTCGGATTAAAACCGGAAGATGAGAAGAAGAACCGGATCACCAAGTTTCTTCTGCGCGTGAAGTATCTGAAGGAGTTCATGAAGACCGTGAAGCCGGATGTGCTGTGCGCCTTCGCGCAGCGCGCCAACTACCGCGCGCTGATGGCCTGCCCCGGAACCCATGTGCCGGTGGTCATTTCCATCCGGACAGATCCCATCGGCCACTATGACTCCACAGCGGACAAAATTCAGATTCCCCTGCTGTTTCCCCGCGCGGCGGGCTGTGTCTTTCAGACCGCGCAGCAGCGCGCCTTTTTCAAGCCTTACCTGCAGGAGAATTCCGCGATTATCTTAAATCCGATCGCGCCGAAATATCTGGAGGCAGGAAAGAGACAGGAAGCGGCGGCACCCGTAAAGGAGAAGGCAGTCGTGCAGTCCGCGCGGCTGGTGGACTTCAAGAATCAGCCGATGCTGCTGGACGCTTTCTTCATGGTACATGAGAAGCACCCGGACTACGTGCTCAGAATCTACGGCCCGGATGCGCCGGACGGAACCAGACAGGTTCTGGAAAAGAAGATTGCGGAGAACGGCGCAGAGGATTATGTTTTCCTGATGGGCGGAAGCGACCGGCTGGAGGAGGAGCTCCCGAAAGGCGAAATCTATGCCTTCTCCTCGGACTGGGAGGGCCTTCCGAATGCCCTGATGGAAGCGATGGCACTGGGGCTTCCCTGTGTCGCAACCGACTGCCCCTGCGGCGGTCCTGCGGAGGTGATCCGCAGCGCCGTGATGCCGGGAGAGGTGCCAGTGACGAAGTATACCTACGCGGAATCCTATGACGCCTACTCCAGCCGCGGCGATCAGAGCAACGCGGCAGCCCGGGCAGTGCAGAGCGGGTGGCCGGCCGGGAATACCGATCTTGCGGAAGAAAACGGAATTCTCGTGCCGATCCGGAATCCGGAGGCGATGGCGGCGGCGATCTGCCGCCTGATTGAGGATGAAACACTGCGTAAGAGACTGGGACGCAGCGCGGCCAGAATCGCGGATCGCGCCAACGGTCACGCAGTTTTTTCAGAGTGGCACAGATTCCTTGAACAGATCATGGAAAAGAGGTGAGCAGTATGTCATTTTTTTCCAAAGTGAAAGGCTTTGCTGAGGGTTTTCAGGAAATGGCGGCCGTGACCAGTGCCTCCTACACGCTCAGTGAGTTTCTGTCGATGCATGGCTTTTACAAGGACATGAGCGACGAAGACTACCTGAAGATGCTGTACAGGAAATTCAACAAGGGAAAGCGGGAGCTGAATCTGGAGAATCCGACGAGATTTACGGATAAGCTGCAGTGGCTCAAGCTTTATGACAGAAGAGAGCTGTATCACACCCTCGTAGATAAGGCGGAAGTGAAGAAATACGTAGCTGACCGAATTGGTCAAAGCCATGTAATTCCAACGCTTGGCGTCTACGATACCTTCGATGAGATTGATTTTGATGCGCTGCCGGACCGGTTTGTGCTCAAGTGCACCCATGACAGCGGGGGCATCCGGTTCTGCCGGGACAAGAAGACCTTTGACCGGGCTGAGGCGAGAGAATATCTGACTTCGCGCCTCTCCAAGGATCCTTATCCCCAGGCAAGGGAATTCGCCTATAAGGGGATCCGGCCGCGTCTGATCGCGGAGCCGCTGATCGACGAGCTCGGCAAGCGGGACTCTGTGGAGTACAAGATCACCTGCTTTGACGGAAAGGCGAAGATGATCACGGTCTGCGAGGGCATCGCCCACGACTCTCTGAAGGCGAGAACCAATGATTTCTATGACCGGGACTGGAACTTCCTGCCGTTCTATACGGCTTACTACCTGAATTCCGGCCACGAGAATCTTCCGCCGAAGGAGCTTCCGCAGATGCTGGAAATCTGCGACAAGCTTGCGGAGGGAATTCCGGAGGTCCGCGTGGATCTGTACCTGATCGACGGTCAGATTTTGTTCGGAGAAATGACCTTCTACACCTGGGGCGGCTTTATCCGTTTCGTTCCGGATGAGTGGGATGAGAAGTTGGGCAGCTGGTTCACGCTGCCGCCGAAAACGCTTTAAGAAAGGACAGCAGATGTTTTCTTACGACGATTACAGAGAGATTATCCGGATTATCCGGGAGAGCGGGCGTCAGGCGACGTATCGGGAGGCACTTGAGAGGGACGATTTCATCATCATGCGCCACGACGTGGAGTATTCGGTGGAGCGAGCCTTTGAGTTGTCCAAGGTGGAGGAGAGCATGGATTTCCGCTCGCATTTCTTCTTCCAGTGGACGAATAATTCATACAACATTCTGTCCCGCAAGAACCGGGATATCCTGAAGGAGATGCATGAGCGGGGACAGCACATCGGTCTGCATTTCGCGCTGAACGGGATGACGGATATGAACGCGGTGCGGGAGGAGATCCTGCGGGAGATCGAGATGCTCAGCACGATGCTGGGGTTCGAGATTCACGCGTTTTCCATTCATCGGCCTTCACCCGACGCGCTGGCGGCGAACTTTAAGTTCGACCATATTCTGAACGCCTATCAGGATGAGTTCTTCACCTTTGATCCGAAGGCGACGCCGGAGTCGGAGCTGGAGGTGAAGTACATGTCGGATGCGAATCACATCTGGCGCTACGGCTATCCGGACGAAAAGAACATTCTCGGCCACAAGAAGGTGCAGATCCTCACGCACCCCTTCGCCTGGACGAAGAAGGGCTATGACAACTACGATAATTTCAGGACGCTGATCGAAGAAAAGTACGATGAGCTGATCGATTCCATTGACCGGGAGTGCAAGGATTTTGCACAGTACCGGGACAGCTTCGAAAGGAAGCAGTGACAGGCCTATGTGCGGAATCTGCGGATTTGTTTCCAAACAGCATATCAGCCCCGAGCAGCTCGCGGCGATGAATGACACCATGATTCACCGCGGCCCGGATGATGCCGGCGTGGAGGTCACGCCGCTGCAGGACGGGTATCAGCTCGGCATGGCGCAGCGGCGGCTTGCCATCATCGACTTATCGCCTCTGGGACACCAGCCCATGTCTACACCGGACGGGCTGGTTACGATTGTCTTCAACGGAGAAATCTACAACTTTCTGGAGCTGAAGAAGGAGCTGACGGACTATCCCTTCCGCGGCGGCAGCGATACGGAAGTCATCCTGGCTGCCTACCTGAAGTGGGGAGCAGAGTGTGTGAGCCGGCTGAACGGCATGTTCGCCATCGCACTGTACGATCACAGAAGTCAGGAGCTGCTGCTGATGCGCGACCGCATCGGCAAGAAGCCGCTCTATTACTGGGCACAGGACGGAAATCTTGTCTTCGCTTCGGAGCTCAAGCCCCTGATGTGCTGCCCCGGTTTTCCGCGGGCGATCCGTAAGGAAGTGCTTTCCCGCTATCTCTTTCAGCAGTACATCAATGCGCCGGAGACGATCTTTCACAATGTCTTCAAGCTGGAGCCGGGCAGCGTGCTTCGCTTCCACGCAGGCGACATTTCCTGCCGGAAGTACTGGGATCTGGCTCAGGTGTACCACGAGAAGGCCGGCGATCCCGTCTCCTCCTATGAAGAGGCAAAATCCGGCTTAAAGCAGCAGCTGGTGCGGGCGACGGGGCTGCGCATGATCGCAGATGTGCCCCTCGGCGCCTTCTTGTCCGGCGGGTATGACTCCTCGCTGGTCTCCGCCATCGCGCAGGCACAGCTGGGATCGGAGCCGCTCAAGACCTTCTCCATCGGTTTTACCAACGAAGCCTATAACGAGGCGGGCTATGCCCGCGCCGTCGCGGAGTATCTGGGCACCGAGCACACGGAAGAGATTATCAGCGAGGACGAGATGTTCGAGCTGGTGGAGAGCATTCCGAAGTATTTTGACGAGCCCTTCGCGGACAGCTCCCAGATTCCCACGATGCTGGTCTCCATGCTGGCGAAGAGGAGAGTGACGGTCGCGTTGTCGGGTGACGGCGGCGACGAGTTCTACTGCGGCTACGGCATCTATGATAATGTGCGCCAGGCACAGCGCCTGGACGCGGCCGGCGCCATCGCGCACGGCATCGGGCAGCTGAAGCTCGGCGGCCGGACCCTGGAGTCCCGCTATCCCTTCCGGGTACGCGTGATTTCCGGCAACCGGAACCCGGAGACCAAGACCCAGTTCGGCGCAGGCAGCTACGTGGACTACGCGCTGCAGATGATTTCTGATCCGGACAGCACCAGGACGCTGCCGGTCAACTATCCGATAGAGAGCCGGTACGGCGTGGAGGACTGGCAGATCCGGCGGATGCTGCTGGACATGGACACCTACCTGCCGGGCGACATTCTGTGCAAAGTCGACCGCGCGTCCATGAAATATTCACTGGAGGCGCGCTGTCCGATTCTGGATCCGGCGGTCATGGAATACTCCTTCCGGATTCCCCACGAATTCAAGTACCGCGATGGAGAGAAGAATGCGATTCTGAAGGACATCGCCTATGACTATATCCCAAGAGACCTGCTTGAGCGGCCCAAGAAAGGCTTCTCCGTGCCGCTGGATCAGTGGCTGCGGGGGCCGCTGCGCGAACAGCTGACCGACTACATCGACCGGGACCGGCTGATGCGGCAGGGACTTTTTGATGCGGATTTCACGATCCGCTTTGTACAGGATTATCTGGAAAAGGGAGACGGCGGGCCGGCCACCGGCGCGAACTACAGCAAGCTGACCTGGTCCTTCTTCGTCTTCCAGCAGTGGTATGAGGCTTATCTGAGCAATGGCTAAGCTGGCAATGTTTATCAGCTCCCTGCATCGGGCGGGTTCCGAGCGGGAGGCAGTGAATATCGCGGAGAATTTCTTAAAGAACGGGCATCAGGTTCTGATTGTGACCCAGTACCGGGATGAGGATGAGTATCCGCTGCCGGAGGGGGCTGTGCGGATTCTCTCTGAGCGGGAGGAACCGTACGGCACTTCGCTGACCCAGCGCGTGCGAGGACTCACGGACCGCTTTCTGCGGCTTCGCAGGATCTGGAAAAAGGAGCGCCCGGATGTGGTGCTGTCCTTCATCGGCAAGAACAATGTCATGGCGATCATGACAGCACTGGGCACCGGTATTCCGGTGGTTGCTCATGTGCAGGGCGAGGCTGCGCTGGAATATCCCGAAGGCTCCCTGCGCAAGGCCGCTTTCTTAAGCTTTCGCCGGGCTGCGGGCGTGGCGCTTCAGACGGAGCGTTCCCGGCAGTTTTTCCCGCCGGCCGTTCAGGCAAAATGTGACGTGCTGCCCAATGCACTCTCGCCGGATTTTGTCCGTCCGCCTTATACCGGCGCGCGGGAAAAGACCATCACGACGGTGGGAAGGCTGGACCGGAACAAGAACCAGCGGATGCTGCTGCGCGCCTTTGCAGGAATCGCGGCGGACTATCCGGACTGGAAGGTACAGATCTTCGGTGACGGAGAGGACCGTGAAATTCTGGAAAACCTGCGCACTGAACTGAATTTAACCGATCGGGTCAATATGCCGGGAAGCATCCGGAACGTGGCTGAGGAGCTGGAGAAGACCTCTCTGTTCGTGCTGACATCCGATTCGGAGGGACTGCCGAATGCCCTGATTGAGGCCATGGCCCTGGGCGTGCCTTGCATCTCAACGGATACGCCTTCCGGGGGCCCTGCCCAGCTGATTGAGGACGGCGTAAACGGCCTGCTGGTTCCGCCGGGCGATGAGGACGCCCTTGCGGCGGCGCTGCGGCGGATGCTGGACGCGCCGGAGGAGGCTGCCCGGATGGGCGAAAAGGCGCGGGGTGTGATGGCAGTATATGAGCACGAAGCCGCCATGAAGAGGTGGCGCGAGTATCTGCTGTCTTTTGTAAGGAAATAGATTTTCCGCGGAAGTTGAAATCCCGGAAACGAAATGGAATGGAAATAGAAAAGGAACACGAAGCAAAGTGACGAAGAAGGAAGGATTCAGACAGGCCGCCAAGGCGGTCGTCTTCACAGCGATTTTTCTGACCGCACTGGTGATGCTGACCTACATGCTGCGCACTAACGGTCCCCTGAAGGACCGCTTTGTCGGCTTCTACGCGGAGCCGAAGAACAGCATCGACGTGATCATGGTCGGCTCGAGCCCGGTCTCGCCCTGCTATGCCGCGCCGCAGCTGTACGGGGAGACGGGCATCGTCATGTATCCCCTCTCGACAAACCTGCAGCGGCCGGTGGCTCAGCTGTATCTGGAGCGGGAGGCTTTAAAGCGCCAGAAGCCGGCGCTGATGATCTTCGAAGTCCGCATGTACACGGCTGTGGAGGTGGACATGGTCAACAACATGGCCTACACCCGCGGCGTCACGGACAACCTGCGCTATTCGAAAAACCGGATCGATGCCATCAACGCCATGATGGACGAGGCCGTCGCGTACAACGCCTGGCTGGACGATACCAAGCCCTATACCTATTATTTTGACATTTTCAAATACCACTCCAACTACCGTTCTTTAGTGGATCCGCATCAGTGGGCGACGGCCCTGTATCAGCTGCCGGACCCGCACAAGGGCTACGAAGAGCAGAGCGGACTGGAGGAGCCGAACGTGATCGACAACCCGGTGGCGCAGGAGGCCATCCCGATTCAGGATGTGCAGGAGGAGCGGCTGCTGCTTTTGCTGGAGGATCTGAAGAAAAACGGGCAGCAGGCCCTGTTTATTCTGACGCCCTTCCAGGAGACGGAGGAGCAGGCCGCGAAGCTCCTGACCGTTCAGCGGATCGTGGAAGAGAACGGCTTTGACTATCTGGACCTGAATGAGGCCATCGATGAGAT
>JAFTFP010000057.1 GCA_017449485.1 Lachnospiraceae bacterium | reverse complement strand
CGTCACTCTTGCGCAGCCGCTTTTCGACAGTGCCGGCAATCCACTGGATCAGAAGAACCAGCGTCAGGTAGATAATAGCGACAGTGAACAGCGGCAGCATGGCATCGAAGGTTGTTCCGCGGATGATATCGCCGCCGCGGGTCAGTTCGTTCAATCCGATGTAGCCGCAGATGGAGGTCTCCTTCAGAAGGGAGATAAACTCATTGACCAGGGAAGGCAGGACAGCTTTGAATGCCTGAGGCAGGATGATCTTATACATGGTCTGCACGTATGACAGTCCCAGAGACCGGCCGGCTTCCATCTGTCCCTTATCGATGGACATGATGCCGCCGCGGAAGATCTCCGCCACATACGCGCCGGAATTGATGCCGAAGGTCAGCACCGCCACCAGCACCTTGGATCTGGCGGTCACCAGAATGACAAAGTACATGATCAGCAGCTGAACCAGTGCCGGTGTGCCGCGGATGATCGTGACATAGACCTTGCAGATCAGATTCAGGGCCTTCAGAATCGTTCCCTTCACGCCCCGCAGCTCATTCTTCGTCTGCTGATCATGCGCGCACCGGATGATTCCGACGACAATGCCGATGATGGTACCGATCAGCAGTGCCAGCAGCGTCACCAGCAGCGTGATCTTCAGACCATCCGTAATAAAGTGCCAGCGGTTGTCCTGAATAAAGTCCTGATAAAATTTCCTGCTGAATTCACTCATACTCTTCCCCTCGATTTCTGGAACATCCCTGTAATTCAAAACAGGGGACAGGATCGACTTTCCTGCCCCCTGCGGCTTGTGTTCTGAAAAACTGCTGATTTACAGATTATTCTGCTGAGATGTACTTCGCAACAATCTGATCCAGCGTTCCGTCTGCCTTCAGCTCTGCCAGTGCAGCGTTGACAGCATCCAGAAGAGCTGTATTCTCCTTGGCGATGCAGGCTGCATAATCTTCAACCGCATACTCGGTCTCCAGGATCTTCAGGCCTTCATTCGCTGCGACATAGCTCTTGGCGGGCTCGTTGTCAATGACAACGGCATCAACCTTGCCGGTTACCAGTGCCATGATGGCATCGTTGCCCTTGTTGAACTTCTCAACGTTCTCTTCGCCATAATCGCCGCTGCAGTAGATGTCGCCGGTGGTGCCGAGCTGAACGCCGATCTTCTTGCCGGTCAGGTCATCAACGGTTGCGATATCCGAATCCTCCGGAACAACAACGGCCTGAATGCCGGTTGCATAGCTGTCGGAGAAATTAACGTTCTGCTTTCTCTCTTCCGTGACGGTCATGCCTGCCAGGCCCATATCTGCCTTGCCAGCGGTCACAGCGGTGATAATGGAATCAAACTCCATGTCCTCGATCTTCAGCTCCAGGCCGAGCTTCTCGGCTACAGCTGCTGCGATCTCTGCATCGATACCGACAATGGCGTCGCCTTCATAATACTCATAAGGCGGGAAATAAGCATTGGTCGCCATGGTCAGAACGCCGTCCGTGACAGTGTTGATATCTGCTTCGGTATCTTCTTCTGCAGCCTCAGTGGTATCTTCTGCCGCTGCTTCAGCGGTCTCCTCTGCTGCAGTATCAGCTGCCGGAGCAGGTGCTGCTGCAGATCCGCAGGCTGCAAGAGAAAGAGCCATGGTTCCTGCAAGCATCATTGCAATCATTTTTTTCATAATAGCCTCCTCGCATTTACTAAATATGCATTGTTGTATACAATTTTCAGAACGTACTCATTATAGAAAGAACAGCCATTGATTACAAGTACAAAAACGCTGTTTTTCGGCTGCTGACTCTTTCACTCGTTCATCATTGTGACGAATAATTATGCATAGACCCGCACGCGCACAAAGGACCGTCCCTTCCTGGTTTCGTGCAGTTCTCCCTCATAGATGAACTTCCCGAAACCGCGCACAGACACACGGCACCCGGGCTTTAAGCTCATACCGGCAGACATGGCTGTAAGACCGTCTACATAGACCTCTTCAGCGCTGATCCGCTCCTGTGCAGCCTGCCTGGAAAGATGAAAGACAAAGGCCAGCACTGCGTCCAGCCGGTCCGAGGCAACACTTCCTTCCCGGATTTCATAGACTGGACGCACATCGCAGCTGCCTGCCGGGACGATCTGCGCAGAAACAGAAGTATGCTTTACTCTGGTGAGATCCTTTGCGATGACTTCTGCAATTTCCTGTGTGGCAAACAAATATGCTCGATCCGTCGCTGTCCGCTTACCTGCTGCCTCCTGTGCATCTTTCCCGTTCTGTACAAGTATATCGCCGATCTGATCCCGCTCGATTCCCAGGTTCATCACGGCTCCCAGAAAATCCCGGTGCGTCAGCGCATCCGCAAACTTCACGTTCAGAGGCCGTATTTCCACGCAGGACAGCGCAGAATCGGACGATGCATAAAACGCGCCGGCATCCAGATAGGACGGCAGAAAGCAGAGCATTCTGCGCTCTGCCTCCTCATAACCACCGAATAAAACGAAAGGTACGCCGGAAATGCTGCCTGTAAAGCACATTCCGTCCTCTGTACAGGGAAACGGTTTTCCGCCATATCCCGCCATGTCCCGGACATATGACTGTTCGCGGAGTGTCAGAAATGCAGTATGTGTCAGGTAGTCACTCTGCCATGTCCGCTGAGACAGTTCCCGCACCCGGCCTGAAAGAAACTCTCTTTCTTCCATGCTTCAAGCCTCTACAATCAGAT
>JAFTFP010000056.1 GCA_017449485.1 Lachnospiraceae bacterium | reverse complement strand
GCAGTCATCCGCGCGGCCTGCCACTGCGTGCAGGAAGGCTACGCCACCGTGGAAGACGTGGACAATGTGATGAAATACGGACTCGGCATGCGCTATGCCTGCATTGGTCCGTTTGAGACTATGGATCTGGGCAATCTCGGGACCTTCTATCATGTGTCAAGCTATATGATGGACAGTCTGTGCAATGACGGCGGCGTGCCGGCCCTGATTCAGCAGATGCATGACGAGGGCAAGCTGGGCGTCGTCAATGGAGCCGGCTTCTATGACTACAGCGGGGAGAAGGCACAGGCGGCTGTCAGGCGCCGGGATACGATGTTCCTGAAGCTTGCGAAGGTCCTTTTCTCTGAAGAGAGCGGGGACAGGAAAGATTCATAAAGGAGGCAGGCCATGGCTTTTACGCCCAACAGAAATATGATCAAGTGCCCGGAAAACTGCAATCACCGGGCACTCTATAAGGGCGTCGGCCTTTCGGACAATGATCTGGAGCGGCCGATGATCGGTATTGCCAATTCCTGGAACGAGATTGTTCCGGGACATTATAATCTGCGGAGCGTCTGCGAGTATGTCAAACGCGGCATCTACCGTGCCGGCGGAACGGCTGTCGAATTCGGCACCATCGCCGCCTGCGACGGCATCGCTCAGGGCGACGGGATGTTCTCCATTCTGCCGACCAGGGATCTGATTGCTTCCAGCATCGA
This sequence comes from Lachnospiraceae bacterium, assembly GCA_017449485.1. Classification (GTDB taxonomy): domain Bacteria; phylum Bacillota; class Clostridia; order Lachnospirales; family Lachnospiraceae; genus CAG-791. The sequence goes on along the minus strand of JAFTFP010000056.1, from coordinate 5,741 downwards.
GATGATGGTCATGGCGCACAGCCTGGATGCGATTGTTCTCCTGGGCTCCTGCGACAAGATCATCCCCGGTATGCTGATGGCGGCCGCCCGGCTGAATATTCCGGCCATCCTGGTTCCCGGCGGCCCGATGATGGGCGGCGATATTCTTGATGGCAGATGCTCGGACTCCACGTCCATGTCTGAAGCAGTGGGGCTTCTTAAAAAGGGCAAAATCACGGAGCGGGAACTGTATCGCATGGAGGAGGCCTGTGTGCCCACCTGCGGCAGCTGCTCCTTCTTCGGCTCCGCCAACACGATGTGTGCGCTCTGCGAAGTGATGGGCCTGACGCCCTCCGGCGGCGCCTCGATTCCCGCTTATTACAACGACCGTCTGCGGATGGCGGAGTATGCGGGCGAGCGTATTGTCCGGCTCGTGGAGGATGGCATCACAGCCCGGGATATTCTGAATGAAAAGTCCATTGAAAACGCTGTGATTCTCACCAATGCGGCAGGCGGTTCCACCAATACCATCATTCATCTGACAGCTCTGGCCTATGAACTGGGACTGCGCCCTGAGATGGTAACAGAGCTTTTTGAAAAGCATGGAAGCGACGTGCCGCAGGTGATGAAGATCAATCCGGCTGCGACAGCCAACACAGACGATCTGTTCCGCTCCGGCGGCATCCGTCAGGTGATCCGCGAGCTGATGCCGATTCTGAATGCAGACTGCATGACGGTGGACGGCAGGACGCTGCAGGAAATTGCAGATGCAGGGGAGGATGCGCCGCATATTGACAGGAATGTCATCAGACCGCTGTCCGATCCATTTTCAGTGGGCAATGGACTGGCTGTGCTGCGAGGCAATCTCGCACCGGAGGGCTGCATCACGAAGCCGGCTGCCATTCTTCCTGAAATGCGCGATTTCACAGGGAAGGCAAAGGTATTCGACAGCGAAGAAGACGCCATCCGCGCGATTCTCGGAGATGAAATCAGAGAAGGAGATGTCCTGGTCATCCGCTATGAAGGCCCGAAGGGTGGGCCCGGCATGCGCGAAATGTGCAATGCCATGAAGTATCTGCACGGTCTGGGACTTGGCTCTTCAACTGCGATTGTGACAGACGGACGATTCTCCGGCACAAACAATGGCTGCTTTGTCGGCCATATTTCACCGGAGGCGGCCGAGGGCGGTCCGATTGCAGCGGTGCAGGACGGCGATGTCATCCACATTGATATCCCCGGACGGACGATCACAGTCGAAGTGAGCAGTGAGACGCTGGAAGAGCGCATGAAGCATGTTCAGGCACCGCCGCCGCGCTTTACCTCCGGATATCTGAAGTTCTACGGAGAGCACGCGACGGGCGCAGCCCGCGGCGCCGTGCTTATGTAAATAATGAGTAAAAAGGAGCATAGCATGGGAAAAACAGTCATCATGGACGGAAATGAGGCCGCTGCGTACATATCCTACGCCTTTACCGAAGTGGCCGGCATTTTCCCGATCACGCCTTCTTCCCCGATGGCAGAGCATATTGACAGCTGGGCCACGCAGGGGAGAAAGAATCTCTTCGGACAGCAGGTCCGGGTGGTTCAGATGCAGTCGGAGGGCGGCGCAGCCGGAACGGTTCACGGCTCTCTGCAGGCCGGCGCGCTGACATCGACCTACACGGCCTCTCAGGGCTTGCTGCTGATGATGCCGAACATGTTCAAGATCGCCGGTGAGATGCTCCCGGGCGTCTTTCACGTATCAGCCCGAACGGTCTCGGCGCATGCTCTGTCGATTTTCGGAGATCACTCTGATGTCATGAGTGTCCGGAGCACAGGCTTTGCGATGCTGGCATCTTCCTCTGTGCAGGAGGTCATGGATCTGGGGGCGGCAGCGCATCTTTCTGCGATTCACTGCCGGATTCCTTTCCTGCATTTCTTTGACGGATTCAGAACCTCCCACGAGATTCAGAAGATCGAGGCGCCGGATTACGAAGAGGTGGCGCCGCTGATCGACCGGGAAGCGCTCGCCGCCTTCCGGAAGAATTCGCTGAACCCAGAGCACCCCGCTACCCGCGGCACCACAGTCAATCCGGACATTTTCTTCCAGTGCAAGGAAGCGTCCAATCTCGATATCATGGCGGTTCCTGCTGCTGTGGAGCAGTATCTGGAGGAGCTCTCCAGGATCACCGGGCGGCGCTATCATCTGTTTGACTATTACGGCTGCGAGGATGCGGAGAACGTTATCATTCTGATGGGATCCGCCGCAGATACGGCGCGGCTTGCTGTGGATGCGCTCAATGCCCGGGGCAGGAAGACAGGACTGATCAATGTGCATCTGTACCGGCCCTTCTCAGCAGAGCATCTGCTGGCAGCTCTGCCTGAAACCGTCAGGCGCATTGCGGTGCTGGACCGCGTCAAGGAAATCGGAGCAGCCGGCGAGCCGCTTTATTCCGATGTCTGCACGGTGGTGCAGGAGAGCAGCCGGAAGATTCTGGTGGTGGGCGGACGCTACGGCTTAAGCTCCAAGGACACAACACCGGAGCAGATCGAGGCGGTCTTTATCAATCTCGAGCAGGAGACACCGAAGAACCATTTCACAGTGGGTATCGAGGACGATGTCACCTTTACCTCACTGTCGGTGAAGCCTGCCTGGATTTCCTGCGGCAGGGATACCTTCGGCGGGATCTTCTGGGGCGTCGGCTCCGACGGCACAGTCGGTGCCAACAAGAATTCGATCAAAATCATCGGCGATGCGACAGACCTTCGCTGCCAGGCATATTTTGTCTACGATTCCAAGAAATCCGGCGGCCTGACCCAGTCACACCTCAGGTTCTCGAAGGATGAGATTCATGCGCCGTATCTGGTGACAGAGGCGGATTTTGTCGCCTGCCATGTCACTTCTTATCTGACAAAATATGACCTGCTCGCCAATATCCGGGAAGGCGGTGTGTTCCTTCTGAACTGCCCCTGGAGCGCAGAGGAGATGGCGGAGAAGCTCCCGGCGAATGTGCGGCGCGCTCTGGCCAGGAAGCATGTCCGGTTCTATGTAATTGATGCCAGCGCCCTGGCTACCCAGGCGGGGCTTCGCGGCAGGACCAATACCATTCTGCAGGCTGCTTTCTTCAAGCTGTCCGGCGTCATTTCGATGGAGCTGGCCGAGGAGAAGATGAAGCAGGCCATATATAAGACCTACTTCCTGTCCAAGGGCCAGGAGGTCGTCGACAAGAATCAGGCAGCGGTTGCTCTGGGCGTGAGCGGACTTCGGGAGATTCCGGTTCCGGAAAGCTGGGCAGAGCTTGCGCCTGAGGAAATCTGTTCCGATTCACCCGCGTTTATCCGTGAGGTCGTGGAACCGATGAACCGCCAGGAGGGAGACCGGCTTCCGGTATCTGTTTTCCGTAAATACAACCTGCAGGACGGCACCTGGCCGGCCGGCACGACACAGTTTGAAAAGCGTGGCATGGCAGCCCTGGTACCGGAATGGGATCCGGCAAAATGTGTGGGCTGCAATCTGTGTTCCATGGTCTGCCCGCATGCGGCGATCCGGCCGATTCTGGTGACGCAGGAAGAGCTTGCTGCCGCGCCGGAGGGCTTTGAAGTAAAGAAGCCTGCTGGCCTCATCGCTGAAAAGTATTCCCTGCGGCTTCAGGTTTCCCCCTATGACTGCACGGGCTGCGAGAGCTGCGCGAATGTCTGTCCGGCACCCGGCAAAGCCCTGGTCATGAAGCCCTTCGAGGAAATGACGAAGGAAAAGGAGAAGTGGGAATACGCCGTAAATCAGGTGGAAATCAAGCAGGACGCGGTCAGCAGCAAGACCGTGCGCGACAGCCAGTACGCGAAGCCGTATTTTGAATTCTCGGGCGCCTGCGCAGGCTGCGGTGAGACACCGTATATCAAGCTGGTCACCCAGCTGTTCGGCGACAGAATGTATATCGCCAATGCCTCCGGCTGTTCATCAGCCTACGGCGGATCAACCCCGTCGACGCCTTATACGACGGACCGCCGCGGCTTCGGACCGGCCTGGGCCATGTCGCTGTTTGAGGACAACGCGGAGTACGCCTACGGCTTCCTGCTCGGCCAGGACGCTGTCCGGGAGGAGTTGAAGTGCAAGATCAGCGAGCTGAACGATGCGGGCATCGCGGAAGCCGAATGTGCGGCCTGGATTCAGCTGGGAGATGATGCGGCTGAGTCGAAGCAGGTGAGTGATGCGCTGCTTGCAGCCCTGGAAGGCGTTGAAGACGAGCGGGCGCAGTTCGTCCGGCAGAACAGAGAGTTCCTCACCAGGAAGAGTATCTGGGCCTTCGGCGGAGACGGCTGGGCCTATGATATTGATTTCGGCGGTCTGGATCACGTTCTGGCATCCGGCAGGAATATCAATCTGCTGGTGCTGGATACAGAAGTTTATTCCAACACAGGCGGCCAGTCCTCCAAGGCGACCGGTGCCGGTGCTGTGGCGAAGTTCGCCGCGGGCGGCAAGCGCACGAAGAAGAAGGATCTGGGCATGATGGCCATGAGCTACGGCTATGTCTATGTGGCGCAGGTCGCGATGGGCGCCAGCCCGCAGCAGACCCTGACGGCGATCCGGGAGGCGGAAGCCTACGACGGACCTTCGCTGGTCATCTGCTATTGCCCGTGCATAGAGCATCATATGAAGCGGTCCATGGGCTTCTCACAGGATGAGGAAAAGCGCGCGGTGGAAGCCGGCTACTGGCATCTGTACCGGTATGATCCGCAGCGAAAGGACCAGGGACTGAACCCGTTCCAGTTGGATTCCAGGGTACCTTCGGGGAGCTTCCGTGACTTCCTGATGGGAGAAAACCGCTACGCATCGCTTGCGAATGTGTCGAAGGACACAGCCGAAGAGCTGCTGGAAAAGGCAGAGAAGGACGCCGGCGAGAGACTGAATACTTACAGGGAAATGGCTGAAAATGGAGAGAGAAATCAATAAAGTAGTCACAACGCTGGCCTATGACGGCTGGCATATGGAAAAGCTCCGCGGGATCTTTGCGCCCGCGGAGCTGGTCTGTCTTTCGATGAGCGACCGGGAAGGCATTCTCAGGGAACTGCCGGACGCAGACATCGCGATCTGGGGAGGGGATTTTGCACCGGAATATCTGGAGGCGGGGCAAAATCTGAAATGGGTGCACTGTGAGCACTCGGGCATCAACCGGTCCGCCCGGCCGGAGGTTTTTGAGCGGGGAATTATGCTGACCGGCGGCGCAGGACGCTCAGGTCCGGTGCTGGCGGAGCACACCTTCTTCCTGATTCTGTCGCTGATCTACCGGGCGAATCTTCTGTTCCGGAATAAGACGCGTCATGTCTGGGACGGATCCATGTATGTGGAATCGCGCGGATTATACGGAAAGACCATCGGCATAGTCGGAGCGGGACACACCGGTCTGGAGACAGCAAAAGCTGCCCGGGCCCTGGGCATGAAAGTGCTGATCTATCAGCGCACGGTGCAGAGCGGACCTCTGTTTCCGGAGGCGGATGAGACGTTCTATGCGGACCGCGAGGGAGATCTGTTCCGGATGCTTCCGGAATGCGATGTGATTGTGCTTTCCATCCGCCTGTCTGACGCAACGCATCATCTGATCGATGCGGCGGCAATCGGACAGATGAAGAAGAGTGCGCTGCTGATCAATATCTGCAGAGGTGCGGTCATCGATGAGCCGGCACTGATCCGGGCGCTGGAGGAAGGGAAGATTGCAGGCTTTGCGAGCGATACCTTCGAGACAGAACCGCTGCCCGCTGACAGTCCGCTCTGGGATATGGAGCAG
>JAFTFP010000055.1 GCA_017449485.1 Lachnospiraceae bacterium | reverse complement strand
GCCGCTTCCGGAGTCAGTGCTGCGGACGAAAAGACGGATCAACCTTGCCGCTACGTATGTCTTTATCATGGAGCTGGTCACCTTCCAGAACACAGCGCTCTCCAAGATGACGACGAAGGTCTCGCGGGCGCTGGCTCAGGAGGGGGATGTCTCCTACGAATATGTCAGCCTGCTGTATCAGGAATTCGCAAGAACCATCAAGTTCTGGCAGAGCGACAATTTCAAATACTACGGCACGCAGCGGGAAGCGGAGCAGATCCGCAAGGCCTTTGCCAACGAAGAGCTTCGCGCCAGCTATAACGAGCAGCAGTCCTTCCTGGAACACATCGTGGAGCTGAAGGTAGCCCAGAACGACCGGCGCAACGGCAACATCATCAATATCGTCGCGATCATTCTGGCCGTCTTCCAGGTGCGCGACTACGTCGTGGAGCTGCTGGGACGCTTTTACGGAACCATCGGTGTTCCCAAGGAGGCGGCAGGAGACACCTTCAACACGGCTGTGTTCGGCTTCTTCCTGCTGACACTGGTCATTCTGTATATTCTGCGGGGCAAGAACTATTATTATCGCACAAGACGTCTGCGGGGGATGGAGCCGGATGAGCATGAATCTGAAACACCCGAAAGATAAGATACTGAATCAGATCCGGGTGGTCACAGAGCTGAACCTGGAGAATGAGATCGATGAGATGGAAAACGCGGTGGAGGACCATGCGAAAGAGTCTCTGCGCCGCCGCCGTCACCTGGTCTGGGGCAACCGGACCCTCTGGTTTGTCGCGCTGACAGCCGTCGCCATCGCCCTGTCCTACGTGGTGCTGCTGCAGATGCCCGAGGGCGGGGAGGTAACCTTCCTGAGCATGCTGGTGGTCTGCCTGATCGGCTATATTCTCGGCCCGGCGGAGGGCGTGTGCGGAGCAGCGCTTTTCGGTCTGATCAAATATTTTATTGATTACGGCATGGTGCAGACCAATTTCGCGGAGCTGTGGGATTATCTGATCGGCTATCTGCTTCTGGGAATCTGCGGCGTGCTGGCCAATACGCAGATGCGGTCCAGCAGAACAGGACGGATGGAATATCTGCTGGGCCTGCGCTCTTCCATGACGATTGCCGTGCTGCTGCGTTTCCTGGAGAGTGTCTGGAATTACCTGTATTTCTACCCGGTTCCGGGAATGCCGTTCATGGCCCAGCTGAAGGAAGCAGTCATTTACTGCAGCATCTATATTTTCCCGGAGCTGGTTTTCTCCCTGATTGTCTTAAGTGTCCCGGCCGTGATGAAGGCAGTGCAGTTCCTGCGGATCATGGCGAATGAGGATTACGCGGAAAGGTACGATTACTACTGATGCAGGAAGCTTTTGCAAGAAGTGCACTCCTTCTGGGAGAGCAGAATATGGAGAAGCTCGCAGGGGCGCACGGGGCCGTCTTCGGCGTCGGCGGGGTCGGCGGCTTCGTTGTGGAGGGACTTGCCCGCGGCGGAATCGGCGCGCTGGATCTGATTGATAATGACGAAGTGTGTCTCTCCAATTTAAACCGTCAGATCATCGCGCTGCACTCGACCATTGGAATGGCCAAGGTGGATGTCGCGGCCGCGCGGATCGCGGACATCAATCCGGACTGTCTTGTCCGGCGCTTCAAATGTTTTTATCTGCCGGAAACCCGGGCGCAGTTTGATTTTGCCGGATATGATTATATCGTCGATGCGATCGACACCGTGACGGCCAAGATTGATCTGATACTGGCCGCGAAGGAAGCAGGTGTACCGATCATCAGTGCCATGGGCTGCGGAAATAAGCTGGATCCCACGCAGTTCGAGGTCGCGGACCTCTCGAAGACCTCTATGGATCCGCTGGCCCGGGTTCTTCGAAGAGAATTGAAAAAGCACGGTGTCACCCATGTCAAGGTCGTGTACTCCAGAGAGCCGGCCTTAAAGCCCCGCGAGGCGGGACGCACGCCCGGCTCGGTTTCCTTCGTTCCTTCTGCCGCCGGACTTGTGATTGCAGGAGAAGTCATAAAGGATCTGTGCTATAATGAAAAACAGGTTTAACGTTCCTGGACATCAGTCAGACAGAAGGGAGATTCAATATGCTCGAAGAATTAAAGCAGAAAGTCTATGAAGCCAACATGCTGCTGCCGAAATATCATCTTGTGACCTTCACCTGGGGAAATGTATCCGGCATCGATCGGGAGAGCGGCTTTTTCGTGATCAAACCCAGCGGGGTGGATTACGAGGAACTGACGCCGGATTCCATGGTCGTTGTGGATCTGGAGGGGAAAGTAGTGGAAGGACAGTATCGTCCCTCTTCTGATACAGCGACGCACGTTGAGCTTTACAAGGCATTTCCGAAGATCGGCGGCGTGGTTCACACGCATTCACCCTATGCGACCAGCTGGGCGCAGAGCGGACGCGACATTCCCTGCTACGGCACCACCCATGCGGATTATTTCTACGGGGCGATTC
>JAFTFP010000054.1 GCA_017449485.1 Lachnospiraceae bacterium | reverse complement strand
TATGCGGCGTCCCCGGCGAGCTTTCTTTCGACCAGAAGCTATGAGCAGGCGAAGGTGGACTGCGCCTACTCCAACACAAATGTAAAGCTCATCGGCATCAGCGGCGGCATCAGCTACGGCGCGCTGGGCATGAGCCATCACAGCGCCCAGGATATTGCGGCAATGTCCGCCATTCCGGGCATGCGCGTCTATCTGCCGAGTGACCGTTTCCAGACCGCGAAGCTGATCGAGGCGCTGCTGGAGGATCAGCAGGGCGCTTACATCCGCGTCGGCCGCAACCCGGTGGAGGATGTCTATAACGAGGAATGCTGCCCCTTCGAGATGGATAAGGCAACTGCCATCCGGATCGGTGAGAACGGAGAAGTGTGTGCCTGCGTCGCCGGAGAAGAGAAGCAGAGCGCGGACGTCGTGATCGTCGCCTGCGGCGAGATGGTTTATCCTTCCGTCTGTGCGGCGAAGCTCCTGAAGGAGCAGGGCGTCGAGGCAGAGGTTCTCGACATGTATTGCGTCAAGCCGTTGGATACACAGGCCATTCTGGCTGCCGCTGCCGGCGCAAAGGCAGTCGTGACAGTCGAGGAGCACTCGCCCTTCGGCGGACTCGGCTCCATGGTCAGCCAGGTGATCGGCGCGAACTGCCCGAAGAAGGTCATCAACATCGCCCTTCCGGATGCACCGGTCATCACCGGCACCTCCCAGGAGGTCTTCGATTACTATGGCATGAACGCAGAAGGCATTGCGAAGAAGGCACAGGAAGCGATTGGCTGAGCAGCACATGCGCAAGTCCGATCTGAAACATTAATTTAATTTCATAACATGAGCCGGGCTTTTCTTGGCCCGGCCCATGCTGTATACCTTATGAAACGTCTCGGAGACGTTTCATAATCCTGCTGCGCAGGACAGCTCCTGACGGAGTTGGGCGAGTACGGATATGAGAAATCTGATGATTTCTCACATCCTATCTGGATGGGGGTAAAAATGGCACAGTATATTCTGGGAATTGACCAGAGCACGCAGGGGACGAAGGCGCTGCTGTTTAATGAAGCCGGCACGCTCTGCGCGCGGGCAGATCTGCCGCACAGACAGATCGTCAATGAACTTGGCTGGGTGGAACATGACCCGGAGGAGATCTACCGCAACGTCATTCAGGTCGTGCAAAATGTGGTCGAGAAGGCAGGCATTGACAAAGGGGAAATTGCCGGCGTCGGCATCAGCAATCAGCGGGAGACCTCGATTGTTTTTGACGAAAAGGGTATACCGGCTTACAACGCGATTGTCTGGCAGGATTCGCGGGCTTCGCAGCTGTGCGATGAGCTGGAGAAGAAGGGCGCCGCGGATCTGGTCCTGCAGCGGACAGGAATCCGGCTCTCACCGTATTTCCCGGCAGCCAAGCTGTCCTGGATTCTGAAGGAAAGCAGCCGGGCGCAGGAACTGCGGCAGCAGGGCAGTCTGCACCTGGGAACCGTCGATACTTACCTGGTTTACCGGCTGACCGGCGGGGCAGATTATCGCACGGATTATTCCAATGCCTCGAGAACACAGCTTTTTGATATTGAAAAGCTCGCATGGGACGAAGAAATCTGCGCACTGTTCGACATTCCGGCCCTGTGCCTGCCTGAAGTGACGGACTCGGACGGCCTCTTCGGAGAGACAGATTTTGAAGGATATCTGGACCGCCCGATCCCGATTCATGGCGTGATGGGCGACTCCCACGGCGCGCTGTACGGACAGGGCTGCATTCGCAAGGGTATGCTGAAGGCCACTTATGGAACAGGTTCTTCTGTCATGATGAACGCGGGCACAAAACCGCTGCGCTCGGCACACGGCCTGGTTACTTCACTGGCCTTCCGTGTAGATGGTCAGACAGTGTACTGCCTGGAAGGAAATATCAATTATACCGGCGCGGTCATCACCTGGCTGAAGGACGATGTGGAACTCATCGGCTCTGCGAAGGAAACCGAGGCGCTGGCACGCGCGGCCTCGCCGATGGATCACAGTTATCTGGTTCCTGCGTTCTCAGGACTGGGCGCGCCCTACTGGAACAGCGAGGCACAGGGCATTCTGTGCGGCATGACCCGCACCACCGGCAAGGCGGAAATCGTGCGCGCAGCACTGGACTGCATTGCCTATCAGATTACGGATATTCTGAAGGCGATGAATGAGGATACGAACGGCGCTGTCGCAGAACTGCGCACCGACGGCGGCCCCACTGGCAACGCGTATCTGATGCAGTTCCAGAGTGATATTGCCGGCATGCCGGTCTGGGTGGCGGCGACACAGGAGCTGTCCGGCATGGGCGTGGCCTACGCGGCCGGTAAGAGCCTGGGTCTTTACGATATGGACCGGATTTTCGCCGAATATCAGGGCAGCTGCTACAGACCGCAGATGGCGCCGGAAGAGGCTGCGGAGCGCTATGCCGGCTGGAAAGCTGCCGTAGAGATGATCTGCGGAAAGTAATATCCGGAAAGAAATTTCAAAAAGCAGTTTCTATAGGGGAAAAGAAATGAATAAGATTTATGCACCGACGCAGGAAGGCATCATGCAGGACGAAAAAGAGCATATGGCACTTTCGCGCCGCCTGGCGGGCGAGTGTGTCGTTCTGCTTGAGAATGACGGGACGCTGCCGCTGAAAGACATCAGGAAAATTGCACTTTTCGGCGCAGGCGCACGGCAGACAGTGAAGGGAGGAACCGGCTCGGGCGATGTGAACTCCCGTATGATTGTCAATATTGAAGAAGGACTTACGCAGGCCGGCTTTGAACTCACAACGAAGGGCTGGCTGGACCGCCGGGATCAGCAGATCGTCGAGTCAAAGAAATCACATCGGGAAGAGATCGACCGGATCGCGCAGGAGACGGGCACCAGTCCGATCCTGGTTGAGTTCAATCATCCTTACAAGGAGCCGGAGATGATCCCGATCGAAAAGGCGGATCTGGATCCGGCTGCAGAGGCTGCCATTTACGTGATCTCCCGCAATTCCGGCGAGGGCCTGGATCGCTTCAACACCGAGGGTGATTATCTGCTGGCCCCTATGGAGAAGGAGCATCTGGTCACCTTGGCCGGTGCGTATCAGAAAGTAGTTCTGGTCCTGAACATCGGCGGTGTGATGGACCTGTCTGAGGTTCGGAAGATCGAGGGCATCGGAGCCATCGTGCTCATGACACAGCTGGGCAATATCGGCGGCCTGGCTATCGCAGATGTGCTGACCGGTGCGGCAGTTCCCTCCGGCAAGCTGGCGGACACCTGGGCCATGTCTTATGCGGATTACCCGTCCAGCGCGACCTTCTCGCACAACAACGGAGATGTTGCGGATGACAATTATTCCGAGGGCATTTATGTAGGCTACCGCTATTTTGAGGCAGCAGGCATTCAGCCGCTGTACGGCTTCGGCTATGGCCTTTCCTACACGACCTTCTCACTGGAAGCGGTTCAGACACAGGTCCGGGACGGACGCATCTATGTGCAGACCCTGGTAACCAACACCGGCAGCACCTATGCCGGCAAGGAAGTGGTCCAGGTTTATGTGAGTGCGCCGGCCGGAAAGCTGGATAAACCGGTGAAAGAGCTGAAGGGCTATGCCAAGACCCGCCTGCTGGCACCCGGACAGAGCGAGTGTGTGCTGGTCGATTTCCCGCTGGAGGTCATGGCTTCCTACAGTGAAGAAGACGCCGCCTGGGAACTGGAGGCAGGGGACTATTGTATCTGCGTCGGCAATTCCCTGGAAACCGCAGATCCTGCTGTAGTTCTGCGCATTGCACAGACTGCCAGACTGCTGAAGGTCCGAAATGCCTTTAAGAAGGATGTAGAATTTGAAGACTGGAAACCGGCTCTGAATGTGCAGCCGTCCGTGAGTAATCTGCCGGTCATTGAGGTCCCCGCAGAAGAACTGAAGGAGAACACAGCCCAGTATACAGTTCGTCAGGAATTGCACACAGACCGGACTGAGAAACTGACGCTGCGGGATGTGCTGGATGGAAAGTGCACGGTGGAGGAGCTGACAGCACAGCTGAGTGTCCGCGAAATGGCCAGTCTGTGCTGCGGCACGCAGCGGCTCGGGGAGGATTCCTCCATCGTTGGAAACGCCTCGGCCACCGTTCCGGGCGCGGCCGGAGATACTTCGCGGATCTGTGAAGAAAGCCGCGGCATCCGCTCGCTGATCATGGCGGACGGCCCTGCGGGACTGCGGCTGCAGCCCCATTTCAAGGCAAGACAGGACGGAACCCTTCTGCCGGGCGGCGAGATGTTCGGAGATGCGGTTGCACCCTTCCCGGAATATGATCATCCGGAGGATGTGGTGGATCACTATCAGTACTGCACAGCTATACCGATCGGCTGGGCACTGGCGCAGAGCTGGAACACGGAAATCGTTGAGCAGGCTGCAGACATGGTCGGCGCGGAAATGGAGAAATTCGGCGTGGATATCTGGCTGGCACCGGCTATGAACATACACCGGAATCCGCTCTGCGGAAGAAACTTTGAGTATTATTCCGAGGATCCGGTGCTGACCGGAAGAACGGCGGCAGCGATTACCCGCGGCGTGCAGGCGCATCCGGGACGCGGCGTCTCCGTCAAGCACTTCGCGGCCAATAACCAGGAGGATGACCGCTATCACACCAATGCACACATCAGTGAGCGCGCGATGCGTGAGATCTATCTGCGCGGCTTTGAGATCTGCATCCGCGAGACCCAGCCGATGACGATCATGAGTTCCTATAACCTGGTCAATGGCATTCACACGGCCAACAGCTATGAACTGCTGCAGCAGATCGCCCGCGATGAGTGGGGCTTTGCCGGTTCGGTCATGACGGACTGGTATGCTACAACCGGCCTGGCAGGCCTGACAGAACACCCGGGGCAGAAATATCCGGTCGGATCCATCGTCGGTTCCATCTATGCCGGAAACGATATCCAGATGCCCGGTGCAAAGGAAGTAGAAGACGGCATTGTGCGGGCAGTAGAGGAAGGCTGGTCCGATCAGGGATTTACGGCTTCTCTGGCTGACCTGCAGTTCTGCACAGCCAATGTGATCCGCAGCGTCATCTTTGCCGCGGCACAGAATCAGTAAAAAACAGATCTGAAAAAACAGCAGGAGGTCAGGCCTCCTGCTGTTTTCTGTAAGCATTGGGTGTCAGCCCCGTGCTCTTCTTGAATTGCTTGTGGAAATACGGCACACCCGAAAAACCGACTTTTTCGGCAATCTCCTGGGCACCTGCATCGGTGGTGAGCAGGAGCTTCTTCGCGGCAGAAATTCTTTCAGCATTCAGATAAGCTGACAGGGTCGTATCGGCTTCCTTGTGGAAGAGATAGGACAGATAATCCGGCGACATGTGGACGGCTTCTGCAATTCTTGCGCGGTCCAGTCCCGGATCCATGTAATGTGAACGGATAAATGCCTTTACCTGTTCGGTGACAGAAGAGGCATCGTCTGTGCGTGAGAGAAGCGAAGCGGTTTCATCCACGACACGGGCCGCCCACAGCAGAAGCTGCTCCGGAGAAGCAAGAATACTGGTGAGGTCACCGGAATGTGCCATATTGTCTGACAGTTCAGTCAGTGCTTCCTCCCGGTCATTGAAGGCTGAAAAGACCGCGTGAAGAAGTCCATAATAGACAATCGAGAGTGAGCGGGAGGAGTAGAGCTGGTCCCGCTGCTGAAAATAAGACCGAAGCTGCAGGAGAATGTCCTGCCCTCTGCGCTGCGCGATCCAGTCTGCCCAGCGGGGAATCTGAAGCTTGTCCGCCAGCTGTCGGTCGGGCACGCTGAAGGAGCTGCTGCCGGATGTTTCCAGAACCGGAATCACAGAGCCTGATGAGGAGAAAATCCGGGAGGAATACTGCTGCAGAAGCTCTCTTGCATAGGGCGCGGCAGCCAGCGGTGCTGAGTCAAACAGATATAGAATCAGCCGGGTCTGCGGATATTGTGCGTTCAACTGATCCATCACAGAAGTAATCTTGCTGCGAAAGGCGGCAGAATCAGACTCTGCGGCAGCGGCGTCCACGGCGAAGCTCACCATGTAGCCGCGGGAATCAACAGTTGCGAGCCAGGTATCCGGTCCTATTTCCTGCTGCAGACATTTTACGAGAAGCGGGAAACTCAGGCCCCCCTTTCCGTCATCGACCGCCGGCAGAAGCGGGGCGGCATCTGCACCTGCATAAGCAGGATCAGGAGAGGTCTCCTCGGAACGGCTGACAGTGAGATAAGCATAAAAGTACTGAGGGGACAGAACGATATCACCCAGATCATAGCGATTCATAAACAGCGCAATGGAGTCGGGATCCGCCGAAAGCGTTCCATTGTACAGACTGCGCCAGAGCGCGTTCATATGGACCTGGCGGCTGCGCTGTTTTTCTTCTTCGCGCTGCCGGATCCGGCTGACAGCCTTTTTCAGCACTGCGGAAAGTGAATCGGCTGTTGCAGGCTTGACCAGATAATCCAGTACTTCCAGTTCAATCGCAGTACGGGCATACTGGAAATTTTCATGTCCGGTCAGGAGTATATTGACAGACTCATAACCGCTCTCCCGGACCCATCGGACGAGGGAGAGCCCGTCTTCCTTGGGCATTTCCACGTCGGCAAGAAGTATGTCAATGTCCTGACTTTCATACAGTTCCCGGGCCTGCTGGGCACTGTACGCAGTCAGAATCTGATCAATCCCGAAATCGTTCTGTTCCAGAATGGCTTTCACACCCTGGACCAGATAGTATTCGTCATCTACCAGAAGAATTGTCATGAGATGATGGCCTCCTTATTGGTTTCCTGATTGAGCCGCTCCGATTCGCTTAAGGGCAGCAGCGGAATATCAATATCGACCCGCGCTCCCAGCCCGGGCTCGTTAGAAAACTTTATTTCAGCTGTTTCGCCGAAATAAAGCTTCAGACGCTGTATGTTGTTTCGAATGCCGATATGCTGTCCGTCCGGGGCATCGAAATATTCTTCACCTTCATTGGAATAACGATCCAGGAAGTCCTGCGGATATCCTTCTCCCGAGTCGATATGAACCAGGTGAATCCGGTCGCCGGCTTCATTGACCTCAACCCGTACGATGAGCTTCAGTGGTTCGCCCATGACCAGATTATATTTGAAAGTATTCTCCGTGAGCATGATCAGCAGAAGCGGGAAAGCTCTGGCATTCAGAGCCCGTTCATCCACTTCCTTTTCGTAGGTGATACAGCCGGGAAAACGCAGCTCAGACAGCGCTACGTAGTTGTCGTGATAGAGCAGTTCTTCGGACAGCGGCACCGAGTCCCTTGTGCTGAGTGTGTAGCGCAGGTGCTTGGAGAGTGTCTCGATCATCTGCCGGATTAACAGCGTGTGATCCTGTGCCCCGTCTGCCAGGTAGGAGATCATATTCAGGCAGTTGATCAGAAAATGAGGCGCGATCTGGGATCGCAGCGCGTACAGCTGGAAAGTCCGCTTATTGAGCTGTTCCTCGTAGACATTGATCTTAAGGGACTGAATGCTGTCCAGCATATGATTGTAGGCATCTGCGATCTGCCGGATCTCCTCACAGTCCTGATTCTCGAGATCGATTCGTTTTTCTGATTCGCCCCGCAGAATGGCGTCCGTCACATTGCTCATCAGACCCAGCGTACGGGAGAAGAAACGGGAGAGAATCCGGGATGCGAGCAGCAGTACCAGTGCCGTGATCAGCAGTGAAAGAACCAGATAAGTGGCACTTCTGCGCCAGGTGCCGTCGATATTGGTTAAGGGAACCAGAGCAGCGAGATAGAAGCGGCAGTAAGGCATTTCTTCTGTCAGCGCCAGGTACCGCTCTCCGTCGATCTTCAGAATCTGATAATCATCCCTTGTGGTGTGAACGGGGATCTGCAGATCCGGCTGATCCGGGAAAGGAGAAGCAGATCCCATCGGCAGAATATGGCCGGTCTCATCAATGAAGCAGATGATGGTATTCAGATTCTTCAGGCTCGTCAGAGAAGCCGTCAGACATTCGATGTCCGTCCAGGCGCCCAGAATGGCTCCGTTCTGATCAAAGACCTTGACAAAGCAGGTACTGTCCTCAAATTCATAAGGAATCCAATAGAGACCGTTGACTTCCTGAAGAGAAGCGCGTTCCTGCTTATTGCGAAACTGATTCAGCAGAAAAGGCTGAAGGGTCTGCCGGGTCTGATAATCAGAGCTGCAGGCAATCCAGGTGTCACTGTTCGGGAAATAGGCATAGAGTCCGATAATGCTCGGGAAGGAGTTGATGATGAATTCGAACTGATTGTTGATCCGGATAACATCACCATAATGCTCACTTGTATCAGAGAGTGTGGCTACCAGACTGATTTCCGGGTTGTAATTGAACAGCTCCGTCAGATAATAGTCGACGCTTTGCAGATTTTGCCCGATCTGTACATTATACAGAGAGAGGGTGTCGCGGGATTCGCGAAAGACACTGCGCCGCAGGGAATAGGAAAAAATGGAGGCATAAACGGCAAAGCCGATGAGCTGAATCACCAGCAGCGCATAGAAAATCGTATAGAGTCTTTTCCGGAAGGAATAGGTTTTAACAGGCAATTTTTCCCCCTGTGACGGCCGGCTGCAAACGAAAACGATTCAGTCAGAACTTCTCTAAGAAAAGTACAGAACCTGCTAAGGAAAGTTCAACTTTTCAGTGCAACTACTATTTTATAATCCGAGTGGAAAGATGACAAGGGAAGTCCTTGTCTGCAATCGTCCCGGCAGGGTCGGGACACTAAATTCAAGGGAGGTAACAAATGAAGAGAAAACTGGCATTATTGCTCGCTGGCATGATGGTTGTCGGAACTCTTGCGGGCTGCGGCTCCAAGGGTGAGGAAGCAGCGGCTCCGGCAGCTGCAGAAGAGACCACAGAAGCTGCAGGTGCAGCGGAGGAAGTAGTCGACGCACAGGCAGCAGACGACGGCAGCGCAGCAGCAGCGGCGATCGAAGAGAGAAAGGCATCCGGAAATGTGCCGAAGGTTGTTATCGCATACATGAACTTCGCAGGCACACCGAAGGGAATCGATCGTATTTCCGCGAAGATGAGCGAAATCACTGAAGAGAAGCTCGGTGTTGACGTAGAACTGCAGATCATGGACGCAGCTTCCTACGCACAGAACATGAACCTGATGCTGGCTTCCGGCGAGCAGGTTGACTTGTTCAACACCGTTTCCGTCGGTTTCATGCCCTGCGTCAACAAGGGCTATCTGATGGATCTGGAAGAGGATGATCTGCTGGCAACCTATGGCCAGGACATCATCGCTGCTTTCAAGCCCCTCGAGCTGAACGCAAACCGCGTCAACGGAACGCTGTACGGCATCCCGGTCAAGAAGGACGATGCTGCAGGACAGTTCGGTATTTCCATTCCGCAGTCTCTGCTGGATGAGATCGGCTATGACTACGCTTCCAAGTATAAGAGCGCAGATGATGAGATCATCTACAC
Organism: Lachnospiraceae bacterium; assembly: GCA_017449485.1. Classification (GTDB taxonomy): domain Bacteria; phylum Bacillota; class Clostridia; order Lachnospirales; family Lachnospiraceae; genus CAG-791. The sequence goes on along the minus strand of JAFTFP010000054.1, from coordinate 5,786 downwards.
TGACCTGGATGAGATCGAAGGCATTCTGACACAGCTGCATGAGGCACATCCTGAGAAGGATACCTTCTACATGGACGTGAGCTCTGTTGTTACACAGTGCCTGCTGATCGACATGGTCGGCGGCGATGCATTCGGCGTTCTGAATGATCCTATCAACAGCCTGGAGGTCACTGACCTGTTCACCGGCGATCAGTACATGGATCTGTGCAGAAGAATGTACAAGTGGAATCAGATGGGCTTCTTCTCCAAGAACGCTCTGACTGAGACTCTGGCAACCACTGTTCAGGTTAAGGCTGGCAGCCTGATGGCTTACAAGACCGCTACAAAGCCTGGCATCAAGCAGCAGGAGTCCAACCTCTGCGGCGAGCCTGTCATCATCTTCCAGTGCGGACCTGACTTCAAGAAGTCCAACACCTACAACACCATGCCTTGGGCAATCAACCAGAACTGCGAGGATCCGGTTGCAGCAATGCAGGTCCTGAACCTTCTGTATTCCGATCCTGAACTTGCCACCATCTTCTGCTGGGGCGAAGAAGGCAAGGAGTGGGTTGAGACTGAAGACGGCCACATCACATTCCCTGAAGGCGTAGATGCTCAGAATTCCGAGTACTTCAACAATGTTAACTGGGAGCTCTGCAACCAGTTCATCGCGAAGATCTGGGAAGGCGAGAAGCTTGACATCTGGGAGAAGATGCAGGATTTCAACGACAATGCACAGGCTTCCAAGGCTATGGGCTTCACATGGGACAACAGCGATGTTTCCGCAGAGTTCACCGCTCTGACCAACGTTTACTCCGAATATCAGGCACAGCTTGAGCTCGGATTCGTCGATCCTGATGTCGTCGTTCCGGAAATGGAAGAGAGACTGAAGGCTGCTGGTCTTGAGAAGTACATCGCAGCGAAGCAGGAAGCTCTGAACGCATGGGCTGAGGCAAACGGTATTGAATAATTGCACGCCTTTGAAAAAGGCACGCATTCATTAAAAGCATCAAGAAGGAGGCAGAGATGTAAGTGTCTCTGCCTCCTGTATAAAGGGGGATCTATGGCAAAGAAGGTTTATAAGGAGCAGATGTCTCCGGCGAAGCGGAAATCCCTGATGAAGCGGTCCATTCCGATTTACATCATGGCGCTTCCCGGCCTGATCTATCTGTTCATCAACAACTATATGCCGATGCCCGGTATCGTTCTGGCTTTCAAGAACTATAAGGCAAAAGACGGCATCTACGGTTCTGCATGGGCCGGCCTCAAGAACTTCAAGTACTTGTTCTCCACACAGGACGCATTTGTCATCACCAGAAATACTATCTGCTACAACATTGTATTCATTATCGTCAACCTGATCTTTGCGGTCGGCGTGGCGATTATCCTCTCCGAGCTGACCACCAAGGCCAAGAAGCTGTACCAGTCGGTCATCCTGCTGCCGTACCTGCTTTCCGCCGTTATTGTCAGTTACCTGGTGTTCGCATTCCTCTCCCCGGAAAACGGTTTTGTCAACAACACGATCCTTCGGGGACATGATCCGATCAGCTGGTATCAGGAAAAGAAATACTGGCCTTTCATCCTGGTCTTCGTAAACCTGTGGAAGGGCATCGGATATAACTGCATTATTTATCTCTCGACGATTATCGGCTTTGACCGCGGCCTCTATGAAGCGGCTGCGATCGATGGCGCGACCAAGTGGCAGCAGATCACGAAGATCACCCTTCCGCTGCTGCGGCCCACGATCATCATGCTGACCCTGATGGCCGTCGGACGTATCTTCTACTCCGATTTCGGTCTGTTCTATCAGGTACCGCAGAACTCCGGCGCGCTGCTGTCCGTCACCAATACCATTGATACTTACGTGTACCGCGGACTGCTCGAGCTGGGCGACATCACGATGTCTGCTGCAGCCGGTGTGTATCAGTCCCTGGTCGGCTTCGTCCTGGTCCTTGCCGCAAACCTGGCGGTCAAGAAGATCGATCCGGACAGCGCATTATTCTAAGGAAAGGAGGAAAAACTCATGCAGAAAATGGGACAGGAAAAACGATTCCAGATCTTTGGCAATATTGTCATGATCATTATCACCCTGGCAGCAGTTATTCCTCTGATCCTGCTGGCCATCTCGTCTTTTACGGACAATGACGCCCTGATCCGGAACGGCTACAACTTCATTCCGGAGAAGTGGAGCACCTACGCATATGAGTATATCTTCACAAGCGGCAACGCAGTTGTGCATGCATATATGATCTCCTTCGTTCTGACTGCTGTCGGAACTCTGTGCGGTCTGACCATCACAACGCTGCTCGCCTATGCACTCTCGAAGAAGTTCCTGCCGGGCAGAGGCGTTCTGACCTTCCTGGTCTTCTTCACAATGCTGTTCAACGGCGGTCTTGTTCCGACCTACATCAACTACACGACGGTCTTCGGTCTGAAGAACACTTTCTTCGCACTGCTGATTCCGAGCCTTCTGATGAATGCCTTCAACATCATGATGATGAAGTCCTACTTTGTCACCGGTGTGCCGGAGGAAATCATGGAGGCAGCCTATATCGACGGCGCGACAGAGTTCCAGGCTTTCTTCCGGATTGCACTTCCGCTGGCGAAGCCGATTATCGCAACCATCGGTCTGTTCATCGGCATCGGCTACTGGAACGACTGGATGAACGGTTACATCTATCTGACCAAGCGGACGGATCTGTATTCGATCCAGAACCTGCTGAACCGTATGATTCAGAACATTCAGTTCCTGTCGACCAACTCCGGAACCATCGCCAATGCAAACGTCGGTCTGGCCAATATCCCGGCCGTCTCCGTCCGTATGGCTATGGCTGTAGTCGGTGTTCTGCCGATCGTCATCATCTATCCGTTTATTCAGAACAACTTCGTCAAAGGTATTACGCTCGGTGGTGTTAAGGGCTGATACCGATTCTGTCAGGGGGACATTCAGGGGTTACATCGGAAAATGGGAGCGCGATCCGCTCCCATTTTCTGAATCTGCCTACTGTATCACCAAAAGGAGAACTGCTTATGGGAAAACAGCCTGGGATGAGAAAGTATGAAAAGAAGGAAGACCGCCTGAAGCTGGCGCGTGAGCTGGCAGCAGAGGCGATCGTTCTGCTGAAAAATGATAACCGCTGCCTGCCGCTTTCTGCGGGAGAAGAGCTTGCAGTATTCGGACAGGCTCAGCTGGATACGGCGATCGGCGGGGGCGGATCCGGCGCATCACACTGCGACAACCCGCTTCAGATCGCACAGGAGCTGGAAAAAGCAGGCTTTGTGCTGGCGGAGGGACCGAAAACTTTCTATGAGCATCATGCTCAGGAAAAGGCAGCTGCTGCAAAGGAAAGCGGTTTTGACATGTCTTCTTTCGAGGGTCTGGTTGCCAGCGGCGCGATCTACGAGATCTTCGGCCGCTACATCGGCCCTGCGGAGGAACCGGTTCCTGCAGGTGCAGCCCTGGAGAGCGGCGCGAAGACGGCGCTTCTGGTTCTGACACGCGCTTCCGGCGGTGAGGAGTGCGACCGGCGGGTGGAGCAGGACTACTACCTGACCGATTCCGAGAATGAGCTGGTAAAAGCTGTCTGCGGCGCCTATGAAAAAGTAGTGCTGATTCTGAACGTGAACGGTGCGGTGGACACGGCGTGGATCCGGAATTACCCGCAGATTCAGGCGCTTCTGTTTATGGGAACGCCCGGTGAGGCCGGCGCGGGAGCCCTGGCTGATATTCTCTCCGGAAAGGTTTCTCCCTCCGGCAGATTATCTCAGACGCTTGCATTGGCCTATGATGACTATCCGACAGCCCGCAACATGTCCTGGAACAAGGATGACCCGTCCAACATCCGCACCTATGCGGATTATGGCCTCGATGCTGCTGCAAACGGCAGCACTGGCTGGGACGTCAGCCCTGTGACAGTGTATGAGGAAGATATCTACCTCGGCTACCGCTATTTTGACTCTTTTGAAAAAGACGTGATGTTCCCCTTTGGCTTCGGTCTGTCCTATGCAGACTTTGAAGTCAGAGCCGGGGAAATGACTATAAAGGACGGCGTCGCCGCCCTGACCGTCACGGTGAAGAATACATCGGAAACCTATGGCGGCAAGGAAGTCGTTCAGCTCTATCTGTCGGCGCAGGCGGACGGACCGGAGCGGCCGGCCCGGGAACTGAAGGATTTTGCCAAGACCGCATGCCTTGCACCCGGAGAAGAGCAGACTCTGACGCTGTGCATGCCGCTGACGGAGCTGGCAGTATTTGATGAAGAACAGGGCTGCTATGTGATTCCGAGAGGCCTTTACACGCTTCAGATCGGCACATCCTCCCGGAACACCTCTCCCGCCGGGCAGCTGGCGGCAGAGAGAGAAATCTGTGTCCGGAAGGCTGTAGGCGACATCGGGTTTTCAGAGGCAAACAAGGGCAAAATCCGGCTTTTGCACAAGGATACGGAAAAAGCACCGGAGAAGATGCCGGCGGCAGTGCGAATCATCACAAAAGCAGATCTGCCCGCTTTATCTGAGGGTGAACAGGTCTATGATTTCAGTCAGGCTGCAGAAGGCGCAGTTCTGAGAGATGTCGCAGAAGGACGCGTGTCCATGGAGGCCTTCGTCGCCCAGATGTCTGTGCGGGAGCTGGCTGTGCTGTGCAATGGCTACGGACCGGGTTTGCCTTTTGGCGGTCTGGGCAGGAAGGAGATTCCTTCGACCATTCAGGATGAGAATGGCGAAGACATCGGATATAATTCCCATCCGAGTGCCTTCCCGGGCTACGAGAATCCGGCAGTGAAAAAATATGGAATTTATTCCGCCTGCTATAAGGACGGACCGGCCAGCGTGGGCGACACTGCGTGGCCGACCGGCATGATGCTGGCGTGCATGTTCAACAAAGAATTGCTGTATGCCTTCGGCGACGCCTGCGGCTATGAGTCAGAGATTCAGGATGTGGACGCGTGGCTTGCTCCGGGCATGAACCTGATCCGCAATCCGATCGGCGGGCGGGATTTTGAATATTTCTCGGAGGATCCGATCCTGGCCGGCATCTGCGGCGTAGAAATCGCAAAGGGTGCGATGGAGAACAATGACGTCTCAGTCTGCCCCAAGCATTTCGCGGTCAATGAGCAGGAGACCTACCGGCGCGGCAAGACGAGCCGCAATATCGACGCGGCAGATTCCATTATCAGCGCGCGGGCGGCGAGGGAACTGTATCTGAAGCCCTTTGAGATGGTGATCACACAGGCCAGGCCGCGGGTACTGATGACTTCCTTCAACAAGATCAACGGAACCTTTGCCGGCGGAAACCGGGCCCTGTGCACGGATATTCTGCGTGGTGAGTGGGGTTACACCGGTGTAGTTGTCACAGACTGGGGCGATATGGACGCAGTCGTGGACGGCGCAGATGCTGTGGAAGCCGGCAATGATGTGGTCATGCCTGGCGGACCGCCGGTGATCGAGCAGGTTCTGAAAGGATATGAAGAAGGACGCGTCAGCAAGGACGCGATGCGCAAGGGCGTGCTGCATCTGATGAACTTCGTCATGAACAGCAGATCTTATAAGAGAGGAGAACAGGATGGGAAATCTGTATTATCAGGTGATTGATATCACTGACTTTGGCCCGTACGTGACCAAGCTGGTGCTCGGTATGCCCCGGAAGGTGAAGGCAGAGGAACTTGCTGCAGATCAGTTCAGCGTGTATGTCGAGATCCGAAATAAGGCCGGAGAAATCGTGAAGCTTCCCAAGAGCTTCATTCAGCGGGATGAATTTATACCCAGCGTCGGGTACCGCACAATTGCGGATGCGTATCCGAGCTCCCGCT
>JAFTFP010000053.1 GCA_017449485.1 Lachnospiraceae bacterium | reverse complement strand
CCATTGTCAGCGCCGCCTGCACAGTCCTGCTGCTGGAAAAGCGCCGGCAGCTCCGGGACCTGACGGTGCGGGAGCGCTTCCGGGGCGCCTTCGGAGAGTGGGTGCTCTTCGGCGTCGTGAACAGCTATCTCATACTGACCATGTCCCGGACCGGCTTCCTGACGACCGGGGCCACCGCCGCGCTGCTGTTTTTTACGGAATTCATCAGCGCACATCGCCGCAGCCGGAAGGAAGCGGGCAAAGTGCTGCTGGCCGTGCCGGTCATGCTGCTGGCTGTGACGCTGACTTTCCCGGCCGTGTTTACCGCCCAGCGCATCGTGCCGCCGCTGGTGGGACAACCGCGGCTCTACGCGGACGAGTGGCTGCCGGATCACGTGCTGCGGAATCGTCATCTGGACTCCGGCTACTATATCAATATCGAGCGATTCATCAATGTGTTCGGAAACCGCGTCCTGAATTTTGAAGAGGACTGGCTGAAGTACGACTGGCGGCTGGAGGTGGATCCGGTCCGCGTCAGCCCGGCGAAGGCGCAGCCGGCGCCGGAGGGCCGGACATACTATGCGTCGGCCGGTGCACACCGCCTTCCGGTAGGTCATATTTTGCCCGGCAGAATTCTGTATGAAGCGCAGGATCAGGCGCAGGAGGCCCAGGAGATGGAAGGGCAGGCGCAGGATTATTCCAACGGGCGCCTCACGATTTACCGCCTGTATCTGTCTCAGCTGAATCTGACGGGACACGAGCAGATGGGCCTGACCGCGCCCGACGGCGAGGAGATCCCCCACGCACACAATGTGTTCTTGCAGGTCAGTCATGACTTTGGTATGATCGCAGGGCTGGCCTTCGTGGTATTTCTGTTTTTGACAGGAATACGGGCTGGATTATACTATAAGAGAAAACACAGCTTTGAACGATACACCCTGCTTCCGCTGGCGCTCCTCGTGACTTTTGTCACGGCAGGAATGGTGGAATGGGTGTTTCAGGTGTGTCATCCGGCAACCATTGTGCTGCTGCCGGCCATCACGCCGCTGCTCTTCAAGGAGAACTATGGCAACTGACAAAAAGGAAAAACAGCCGTTTAACGTCAAGAAATTCTATCGGCGTACGGCGCTGATCATATACGATATCCTGAGCGTGATTCTGGCGAGCGCGCTGGCTATTCTGGTGCGTTACGAGCTGCAGATTGACAACATTCCGGAGCACTTCCTGGTGCCGATCATCCGGTCTCTGCCGCTGGTCATCGCGGTGACGCTGGTGATTTTCTGGATCTTCCGGCTCTATCACTCGCTCTGGGCCTTCGCCGGTGAGACGGAGCTGCAGAATCTGGTCATCGCCTGTATTCTCTCAGGGCTCTCCAACGTCGTGATTCTGCGGTTTTTCCGGTTCGGCGGGCAGACGCAGGCTGTGCCCAACAGCTATTATTTCCTGTATATTTTCTTCCTGATCACCTGTATCTTCGTAAGCCGCTTTTCCTACCGGTTCTTCCGAAGTCTGAAGCACAGGAACGAGAACCGGAACAACAGCATCTCGGTCATGGTGATCGGCGCGGGCGAAGCGGCCAACGTGATCATCAAGGAAATTCTGGTCAGCCACTTCTCCACCATGGTCATCAAATGCATCATCGACGATGACAAGGGCAAGTGGGGCCGCTTTATTCAGGGCATCAAGGTCGTGGGCGGCCGCGAGCGGATCATTGAGTGCGCGGAGCTCTATGACATCGATGAGATCATCATCGCCATGCCTTCCATCTCGCGCGCCGAGATGAAATCGATTCTGGATATCTGTAAAGAGACGAAGTGCAAAATCCGGACGCTCCCGGGAATGTACCAGCTTGTAAACGGTGAAGTCAATGTCAGCAAGCTGCGCGATGTCGAGGTGGAGGACCTGCTGGGCCGCGAGCCGGTGCAGATCGATATCGACGAGATCGCAGGCTACGTCTCGGGCAAGACCGTTCTGGTGACGGGCGGCGGCGGCTCCATCGGAAGCGAGCTGTGCCGTCAGATCGCGCGGCATGCGCCGGGACGGCTGATCATTGTGGACGTATATGAGAATAATGCCTATGACATTCAGCAGGAGCTGAAGGCGGAGCATCCCGACTTAAAGCTCGATGTGCTGATTGCCTCGATCCGCAACACCGCGCGGATGAACTGGATCTTCGAGCACTACCGGCCGGATATTGTTTACCATGCCGCAGCGCACAAGCATGTGCCGCTGATGGAGGACAGCCCCTGTGAGGCCATCAAGAACAATGTCTTCGGCACCTGGAAGACGGCGATGGCTGCAGCGGCCAACGGCACGGAGCGGTTCGTCATGATCTCCACGGACAAGGCGGTGAACCCCACCAATATCATGGGCGCGAGCAAGCGGATCTGTGAGATGATCATCCAGACCCTGAACCGCCACTACGAGACGAATTTTGTCGCGGTCCGGTTCGGCAACGTGCTGGGCAGCAACGGCAGCGTCATTCCGCTGTTCCGGAAGCAGATCGCGGCCGGCGGCCCCGTCACCGTGACGGATCCGAATATCATCCGGTATTTCATGACGATTCCGGAGGCCGTTTCTCTGGTCCTGCAGGCCGGCGCCTACGCCAAGGGCGGCGAAATCTTCGTGCTGGATATGGGTGAGCCGGTCCGGATCCTGGATCTGGCGGAGAACCTGATCAAGCTCTCCGGCTACCGCGTGGGAGAAGATATCAAGATTGAGTTCACAGGCCTGCGGCCGGGTGAGAAGCTCTATGAGGAAATGCTGATGTCGGAGGAGGGCCTGAAGGAGACGGCCAACCGGCAGATTCACATCGGACAGCCCATTCAGTTCGATGAGGAGCAGTTCTTTATACAGCTCAACCGCCTCAAGGCGGCCGCAGAGAGCGAATCCCCGGACATCCGGGAATATGTGAGAAGAATCGTACCGACTTACACTGTAAAGGGGAATCAAAGCAATGTACACGAAGCATCCGGACAAGGCAGTGTTTCCGCAGAAGGTCTGGCTCTCCAGCCCGACCATGCACGGGGATGAGCTGCGCTATATGACCGAGGCCTACGAGACGAACTGGATGTCGACCGTGGGCGCCAATATCAACGAGACGGAGCGGCTCGCCTGTGAGCTGACAGGCAGCGGCTATGCCGTCGCCCTGTCCTGCGGCACAGCGGCGCTGCATCTGGCCATGAAGATTCTGGGCGAGCGGCTCTACGGTCAGCCGCGGCCTGGTCACGGCACGCTGGAGGGCAGGAAGGTTTTCTGCACCGACACCACCTTTGACGCGACCGTCAATCCGGTCGCCTATGAGGGCGGCGAGGCCGTCTTCATCGACACGGAGCCGGACACCTGGAACATGGATCCTGTCGCGCTGGAAAAGGCCTTTGAGCTGTATCCGGAGGTGCGGCTGGTGATTGTGGCGCACCTGTACGGCACACCGGGAAAGATTGCGGAGCTCCGGGAGGTCTGCAGCCGCCACGGCGCGCTGATCCTGGAGGACGCAGCTGAGTCGCTGGGCGCCGCCTACGAGGGCGTGCAGACCGGGCGCTTTGGCGATGTCGCGGCCCTGAGCTTTAACGGAAACAAAATCATCACCGGCTCCGCCGGCGGCATGTTCCTGACCGATTCCAGAGAAGAGGCAGATAAAGTCCGCAAATGGAGCACCCAGAGCAGGGAGGACGCGCCCTGGTATCAGCATGAGGAGATCGGCTACAACTATCGCATGAGCAATGTCATTGCGGGCGTGGTGCGCGGCCAGTTCCCGCATCTGCAGGAGCATATCGCCCAGAAAAAGGCGATTTACGAGCGCTACCGGGAGGGCTTTGCGGGCCTGCCGGTCAGCATGAATCCCTATGACAGTGCAAAGAGCGAGCCGAACTTCTGGCTGAGCTGCATTCTGATTGATGAGGCGGCCATGTGCCGCACAGTGCGCAGCGATAAAGAGGCACTGTATATTCCGGAACCTGGCAAAAGCTGTCCCACCGAGATCCTGGAGGCCATTCAGGGTCTGAATGCGGAGGGACGTCCGGTCTGGAAGCCGATGCACATGCAGCCGATCTATGCAAACAACGCATTCATTACCGCGCAGGGAACGGGCAGAGCCCGCACCAACGCATATATCGATGAGGGCAGCTGTCTGGATGTGGGCGCGGATCTGTTCCGCAGAGGGCTGTGCCTGCCTTCTGACAACAAGATGACACCGCAGCAGCAGGACATCATCATTGAGACGGTCCGTGCCTGCTTCGAGTAAGCCCGGATAGATTGGAATCAGATTGGAATCAGACCAGAAACAGATCGCCGCGTCAGATTTTGCCGGCAGATCTGCAGGTGAGACATGTACAGAAAATTTGTAAAGCGGATGCTGGATTTCATACTGGCGTTTACCGGACTGGTCGTGATCAGCCCGGTGCTGCTGGTGCTGGCTGTGCTGGTCCGGACAAAGCTCGGGAGCCCTGTGCTTTTTCACCAGGACCGCCCCGGATACAGGGAGAAGATCTTCAGACTGTATAAATTCCGCACCATGACGGACGAGCGGGACGCCTCGGGGGCCCTGCTGCCGGATAAGGACAGACTGACATCCTTCGGACTGTTCTTAAGGAAAACGTCTCTGGATGAGCTGCCGGAGCTGTTCAACATTCTGAAAGGCGACATGAGCCTGATCGGCCCGCGCCCGCTTCTTCCGGAGTATCTGCCGTATTACACGGAGCGGGAGAAGAAGCGGCACAGCGTCCGGCCGGGACTGACCGGCCTTGCGCAGGCGAGCGGCCGGAATCTGGTGGACTGGGACCGGCGGATGGCGCTGGACGCGGAATACGCGGAGCAGCTGAGCTTTGCGCTGGATCTGAAGATTATCGGGATGACCATCAGGCAGGTGCTGGGACATTCCGATGATGTGGCGGCCGACACCAACGCGGCTGAGGGAAATTTTGCGGCAATCCGGAGAGAGCGGCTTGAGAAGACCGGCTCGCTGGAGGCGCCGGTAAAGGAGCAGCATGGATAAGGAAATCAACATTCTGATTCTCAGCGCGGGAACCCGGAATAAGGTGGTGCAGGCTTTTAAGAAGGAGCTGGCAGGCATTGGGAGAGTCATTGCGACGGACTGCTCGCCGCTGGGGCCCGCCATCTATGACGCGGATGCGGCTTATATTGTGCCGCCGATCCGGGATCCCGGTTATATTGACAGGATTCTTGAAATCTGCAGAAAAGAGCGGGTAAGCGGTGTCTTCTCGCTGATTGATCCGGAGCTCTCGCTGCTTGCAGAAAACCGCGAAAAATTTGAGGAGATCGGCACCACCCCCGTCGTCTCTTCGTATGAACTGTGCGAGACCAGCCTGAATAAGATGAAGATGAACGATTTCCTGCAGGGGAGCGCCTTCGGGACGGCCGCCTGCTGGACGGACCCGGACGCTTTTCTTGCAGCAGTGCAGCAGGGGACGGCTTCCTTTCCAGTTTTTGTCAAGCCCGTCTGCGGCTCTGCCAGCCTGAATATCTCTCAGGTGGAGAGCGAGGCGGAGCTGCGCGTGCTCTTTTCCCGGCATGACGGACTGATGATTCAGGAGCTGCTGACCGGACAGGAGTACGGCGCGGACGTCTACATCGATCTGATCAGCGGGAAATGCACGCAGATCTTCCTGAAAAAGAAGATCCGGATGCGCGCCGGCGAGACGGACAAGTCTGTCTCTGTAAAGGATCCGGAGCTGTTCGGGCTTCTGTCGGATTTTGCCGAATCGGCAGGCTTTCGCGGGATGATTGACGTGGACCTGTTCTATCAGGACGGACACTGGATCCTCTCGGAGGTGAATCCGCGGTTCGGCGGCGGCTATCCGCATGCCTATGCCTGCGGGGCGAACTTCCCGGCGGCGCTGATCCGGAATCTGCAGGGCAGGGTAAACAGCGCAGAGATCGGAAATTATCGGGAAAATGTTTATATGATGAAGTATAATGAAATCTGCATCCGGGAGGCGTCGGAGCTGTATGAGTAAAATTCTGATTCTGGCCAATTCCTCTTCCGGACTGTATGACTTCCGCAACGAGCTGCTGCAGGAGCTGTTAAAGCACCATCAGGTGATCGCATCTCTTCCGGATGACACGAAGACAGCGCTGCTGGAGGCGGAGGGCGTGAAGGTCGAGAAGACGCCGATCAACCGGCGGGGCATGAATCCGCTGCAGGACCTGAAGCTGTATCTGGCGTACCGCCGGCTGCTCAGAAGACTAAAGCCCGATCTGGTGTTGACTTACACCATCAAGCCGAATGTGTACGGCGGTCTGGCCTGTGCCTCTCTGGGAATTCCGTATCTGGCGACGGTGACGGGCCTGGGCAGTGCCTTTGAGAAGAACGGGCCGGTGCTTTATCTGGTGCAGGCACTGTACCGCGCGGGATTAAAGAAGGCGTCCTGTGTCTTCTTCCAGAACGAGGAAAATCAGCGGATTTTCCGGAGCGCGGGGCTGGTGAGCGGCCGCTACCGGCTGGTGAAGGGCTCCGGTGTCAACCTGAAGACGCACCGTTTTGAGCCGTACCCGGAGGACGACGTGACGCGCTTCCTCTATGTGGGACGGATGATGAAGGAAAAGGGAATCGAGGAGCTTCTTGCGGCGGCGAAGGCGCTGCACGGTATGAAGGTGGAGTTCCAGATTCTGGGCTATTGCGACGAGGATTATCAGGAGCTTCTCGACGAGAAGGAGAAGGAAGGCATCATCACACAGCTGGGCTTTCATCCGGATGTGCAGGCGTATTACAGAAAGGCCTCGGCCGTGGTCATGCCGACTTATCACGAGGGAATGTCCAATGTCCTGATGGAGGCGTCCGCGACGGGCCGGCCGGTCATCGCGACCAACATCAGCGGCTGCCGGGAGATTTTCGAGGAAGGCATTACGGGCTTCGGATTTGCGCCCAAGAGCAGTGACGCACTGATTCAGGCCCTGAAGAAGTTCCTGGCACTGCCCAGGAATGAGCGCGTGATGATGGGACGCAGCGCGCGCAGCAAGATGGAACGGGAATTCGACCGGACGAAAGTAGTGGGAGCGTATCTGGAGGAAGCACACAGAGCGCTTGGAAATCAGCATAAAGAGGTGACGGAAAATGTTTGAGAATCTGTACGAGAAATTACTGAGCGGAGAAGAAAAGCTCTCTCTGGTGGGCCTGGGCTATGTGGGCATGCCGATCGCGGTGGCCTTCGCCCGGAAGATCAAGGTCATCGGCTTTGATCTGAACGCGGCCAAAATCGCGAAGTACCAGAGCGGGATCGATCCCACGAGGGAAGTGGGAGACGAGGCCATCCGGAATACAAGTGTGGCATTCACGGCTGATCCGGCCGCGCTGCGGGATGCGAAGTTCCACATCGTCGCGGTGCCGACGCCGGTAAACGATGATCACACACCGGATCTGACACCGGTAGAAGGTGCTTCCAGAATTCTCGGACAGAATCTGACACCGGGCAGCATCATTGTCTTCGAGTCGACGGTGTATCCGGGCGTAACCGAGGAGGTCTGCGTACCGATCATCGAGAAGGAATCCGGCCTGAAGTGCGGCGTTGATTTCAAGATCGGCTATTCGCCGGAGCGCATTAATCCGGGCGATAAGGTTCACCGTCTGGAGACCATCACCAAGATTGTTTCCGGTATGGACGAAGAGACGCTGGACACGGTGGCCAAGGTCTATGAACTGGTGGTGGAGGCCGGTGTGCACCGCGCTGAGTCCATCAAGGTGGCGGAAGCCGCCAAGGTCATTGAAAACAGCCAGCGCGATATCAATATCGCCTTCATGAACGAGCTGTCCATTATTTTCCACAAGATGGGCATTGATACCAAGTCCGTGCTCGAGGCAGCCGGAACGAAGTGGAATTTCCTGCCCTTCTCACCGGGCCTGGTGGGCGGTCACTGCATCGGCGTCGATCCCTACTATCTGACCTATAAGGCGGAGCAGATGGGCTATCACAGCCAGATCATTCTCTCCGGCCGCCGGATCAACGATGATATGGGCAAATATGTCGCGGAGTCGCTGGTCAAGGAGCTGATCCGCAATGATATTCCCGTCAAGAACGCCCGCGTCGCGATCCTGGGCTTCACCTTCAAGGAGAACTGCCCGGACACGCGCAACACCAAGGTCATTGACATTTACCGCGAGCTGGGCGAGTACGGCATCACACCGCTGGTGGTGGATCCGCAGGCGGACGCTGAGGAAGCGAAGAAGCTCTACGGCATCACCTTCGGCACCATGGAGGATGTGAAGGATCTGGATGCCGTGCTGATTGCTGTCAAGCACCGCGAATTTGAATCCCTGAAGCCGGAGGATATCGCCGCGTTCTACCGCAGCGACCGGCCGGTGAAGGTCTTCATCGATCTCAAGGGCCTGTACAACAAGGCGGACTATGCCGGAGAAGACTGGGCATATTGGAGACTTTAGGAAGCGAGAATTCTTCAGAATTCTCACTTCCGTATATGCCCAACTCCGTGAGGAGTTGTCCTGCGAAGCAGGATTGCGCAGCTTCTCCGAAAAAGCTGCGCAAGGCACATATGCGAATTGAAAAGGAGAATATAATGGGATTTCAAGAGCTGAAATTTGCGCCTGAGAGTGTCTTTCTGGTCACCGGCGGCGCGGGATTCATCGGATCGAATCTGTGTGAGGCGATCCTGAATATGGGCTATACCGTGCGCTGCCTGGACAATCTGTCCACCGGCCACTATGAGAATATCGAACCGCTTCTGAAGAATCCGCGGTTCACCTTCCTGAAGGAGGACATCCGGGATCTGGACAGCTGCATGGCGGCGACAGAAGGCGTTACCTACGTGCTGAATGAGGCGGCGTGGGGCAGCGTTCCGCGCAGCATTGAGATGCCGCTGCTCTATGAGGAGATCAACATCCGCGGCACGCTCAACATGATGGAAGCGTCCCGGCAGAACGGTGTGAAGAAGTTTGTCTACGCCTCCAGCTCATCGGTATATGGCGATTCCACCACTCTGCCCAAGCGCGAGGGGGGCGAGGGAAAGCTGCTCTCACCCTATGCGCTGACCAAGCGGACCGACGAGGAGTACGGCGCACTCTATAAATCCCTGTACGGGCTGGACACCTACGGACTGCGCTATTTCAACGTCTTCGGCAGAAGACAGGATCCCAACGGCGCCTACGCGGCTGTCATTCCGAAATTCCTGAAGCAGCTGATGAACGGCGAACAGCCCACCATCAACGGCGACGGCAGACAGAGCCGCGATTTCACCTATATCGACAACGTCATCGAGGGTAATCTGCGGGCGTGCCTGGCACCTTCAGAGGCTGCAGGCGAAGCCTACAACATCGGTGCGGGCGGCAGAGAGTATCTGATTGATGTCTATCACGACCTGTGCGATGCGCTGGGCATCGATGTGGAGCCGATTTTCGGACCGCCGCGCAAAGGCGACATCCGGGACTCCAACGCCGATATTTCCAAGGCACGGGAGAAACTGGGCTATGATCCCTCTTACGATTTCCGGAAGGGTATCATGCTCGCAATTGAGTGGTACAAGGAAAATCTGTAAGCCGGCGGCTGCCGGAACAGGAGGAGACCATGCGGTATCGTGTCGTGGTATTCGGAGTGAAGGACACTTCGGAGAATATGATTGAGTTCATTCACAATGAGCTGTGTCCGGTGGATCTGATTATCACCATCGCGCCGAAGGTGCTGGAGAAGAATCAGGTCTCCGGCTTCAAGGGACTGTCCTTCTTTACGGAGAAGTACGGCATTCCGGTGCTGGAGGCGGAGAGCTATTTCCTGACGGACGAGAAGACGCAGGCCTTCATGCAGGAGAACAGCTTTGACTTGGGCATCGTCATGGGCTGGCAGCGCCTGATTCCGAAATCGGTGCTGGACCGGTTTGACCAGGGAATCTTCGGCTTTCACGGAAACTGCGGCTATCTGCCTTTTGGCCGGGGCCGCTCGCCGCTGAACTGGTCGATGATTCTGGGCGACACCCGCTTCAATCTGAACCTGTTCCGGTATGATGAAAAAGCTGACTCCCCTAATGTCTTTGCCACAGAGATGTTTTCCATCAACGCGCAGGACGACATCCGGACCGCGCAGTATAAGAACATGATCTGTTCCAAACGTCTGGTGCGGCGCCTTCTTACGACGTATCTGTCCGGACAGCCGCTGCAGATCCGGACGGAGTCGAAGGATTTTGATTCCTGGTACAACAAGCGCACGCCGGCGGACGGAAAGATTGACTGGCACGAGCGCACACGGAATATCTATAATCTGATCCGCGGTGTCGCGGCGCCCTTCCCCGGTGCGTTCTGCACCCTGCAGCGAAGCGGCGGGAAGGTGACGGTCTGGGCAGCACAGCCTTTTGATGAACTGATCGACTTTTCAGATTTTGCCCCGGGAGAGGTGGCGGACGTCTTCGACGGCCGTCCGGTTGTCCGCACGGTGGACGGATCGATCCTGATCAATCGCTATGAATGCGAAAACGGGGAAGAGCTTGTGCGCGGAGATGTGCTGGTATGAAGCTTGCTCTCAGAATGGACGACATAACGCCGGATATGGACTATGTGAAGTTCGAGCGCTTCCGGCAGATGCTGGATGCGCACGGCATCTGTCCGCTGATCGGCGTGGTTCCGGAAAACCGGGATAAGACGCTGCACTGTGAGGAGCCGCACCCGGATTTCTGGGAGATGGTGAAAACGCTGCAGCAGCGCGGCTGGACAGTGGCCATGCACGGATGCTATCACATCTATACGACGCAGCAGGGCGGGCTGTTTCCCTTAAACCGTTTATCTGAATTTGCCGGGCTGCCGGAAGCGCGGCAGCGGGAGCTGATCCGGGCCGGAAAGGAAATTCTGCGCGGGCACGGCATTGAGACGGATCTGTTCATGGCGCCGGCCCACAGCTATGACCGCACGACGCTGAAGGTCCTGCGGGAGGAAGGCTTTGCCCGCATGACAGACGGGTTCGGGGCTGCCCCCTATGAGCGGGACGGCCTCATTTTCTATCCGATCTCCTTCAGCCGCAGAAAATCGCTTGCCGGCGGGCCGGGAACAACCACCCTGGTGGTGCACGCATCCACGATGAGCGATGCGGAATTTGAACAGTATGAGGAGATCTTCCGCACACAGGAAATGATCTCCTACTCGGAATATTTAAGTCAGCCGGCAGGGCGCAGAAGTGCCGCCGGCCATATGAAGGAATATCTCATGGCAGCAGGCAAGCGCACACTGGTGAGCCTGCATCAGCGCGGAAGGTAAGGAACTATGCAGACACAGAAACCGGAGCGCGTGCTCCATGTGCTGGGTACGCTGAATATGGGCGGGGCGGAGAGCCGGATCATGGACCTGTACCGTCATATCGACCGGGACAGGCTGCAGTTCGACTTTCTGGTCCACACCGCAGCCGGACAGGGCATACCGATGGATTCGGATGCGCTGATGGCCTACCGCAGTCCCCAGTTCTACGACGAAGAAGTGCGCGCCCTGGGCGGGCGGATCTATTCGCTGCCGCGTTTTGCCGGTCTGAATTTCATGACCTACCGCCGGGCGGTGAATGATTTCTTTAAGACCCACGGAGACTGGATCGCCGTGGAGGGACATATGACCAGCACGGCATCCATCTATCTGCCGGCTGCGGCGCGCTATGCCGCGGGAGAGCCGGTTACGATCGCACATGCCAGAAGCGCGGGGACGGACAGCGGTCTGCACGGATATGCGACAAGGCTGCTGCGGCGCTCTCTGCCGGACAAGGCACAGATTCTCCTGTCCTGCTCCTCGGAGGCGGGGCTTTCCGTCTTCGGGAAAAAGGCCATGGACCAGGGCCGTGTCCGGATGGTTCCCAATGCCATTGATGCGGGGCTTCTGCGCTTTGATCCCGCTGTGCGCGCACAGGTGCGCACCGAGCTGGGTATTCCGGAGAACTGCTGCGTGCTGGGGCACGTGGGACGCTTCGATGAGATGAAGAATCAGATATTTCTGATCAGACTTCTCGACAGGCTTCAGAAACAGAAGCCGGACCGCTTCGGCCTTCTGTTGGTCGGGTCCGGGAAGCTGCAGGAGCAGGTCAGAGAAGAAGCGGCAAAATGCGGCCTGGCGGACCGTGTTCTGTTCGCCGGACAGTGCTCGCCGGAGCGGACGAGAGCGCTGTATCAGGCCATGGATCAGTTTGTTTTCCCGTCTCTGTATGAGGGCCTGCCCGGCACGGTGGTGGAGGCGCAGGCAGCAGGACTTCCCTGCCGGATTGCGGATACGATTACGGAGGAGGTCTGCCTGACAGAGCTGGTGCGCCGGCTTCCGCTCTCTGAGGAGGAAACCTGGGCGCAGGAAGTATCGATCCTTTCAGATGGCGCGGAGGGTGCCGGAGAGGACGGGGAGAACAGGGATATCCTGGCGCTTCGAAGCCGCCGCTCCCAGGAAGCCCAGAAACGGCTTCGCGAAACCGGATATGACATTGTGACCCAGGCCGGCGTGATGCAGGACTGGTATCTGAACCTGAAAAAATGAGTCAGCAGAATCAGCAGAATCCGAATCAGCAGAATATGGATCTGCCGGACACCCGGCAGAATCTTCTTCTGGTCTCCCCGATGCTCCATCAGGGAGGCTTTGAACGCGTCTGCGTGCGGACGGCCCGCCTGCTGGCGCCGTATTACCATATCACCATTGCCATTTTTGACTCCGCTGATATCGCCTATGACGTCTCCGGGCTGGAGATCGTGGACTTGAAGCTCGGCGTGCGTCAGGGCAGACTCGGCAAGGCTGTCAATGTTCTGCGCCGCATCCGGGCCCTGAAGAAACTCAAGAAGGAAAAACAGATCCAGGTTACTTACAGCTTCGGTCCCACTGCAAACCTCGTCAATATCTATGCCAAAGCCGTCGACCGCATCGTCTGCGGCATCCGCAGCTATAT
>JAFTFP010000052.1 GCA_017449485.1 Lachnospiraceae bacterium | reverse complement strand
CCGTGCGAAGCAGGTCCCGCTCCGCTTCTGTCAGCAGGTAGCTGCCCGCCTCCGCCTTGTTGTCCTGGTCCTCGCCCGCGGTGCGGCCGATCAGAATCAGCGCAGCATCGGACTCC
This sequence comes from Lachnospiraceae bacterium, assembly GCA_017449485.1. Classification (GTDB taxonomy): domain Bacteria; phylum Bacillota; class Clostridia; order Lachnospirales; family Lachnospiraceae; genus CAG-791. The sequence continues at coordinate 2,638 of JAFTFP010000052.1, read as the reverse complement.
CGGGCGGCCTGCTCAGCCAGTTCCTTCTCAACCGGCATTTCCTCCTGATACCAGGGCTCAGAAGCCCAGCCGTGTCCCGCATCAAAAGGATGGCTTTCGATCCAGGTCTCGTAGGCCTTCCGCACCGTCTGGTTCAGTTCCACGCACCGGGCCTCTTCCAGCGCTTCCCAGATACCGATCACATAATCCACATTGACAGACCCGCCGGAACCTGTGCCGCTCTTGTAATAATTGAACTGACTCCGGCCGAAGACCGCCACCTTTTCGCCCTCCTTCAGCGGAAGCGCCGCCCGGTCATTCTTCAGCAGAACGACACCCTCTGCGGCTGCCTTCGCAGCGGTCTGTGCATATTGCTCCTTGTTCCAGATTTTGCCCATACCTGCTCTCCTTGGTCCTTCAGACCTGACATATTTTCGGGGGAACATCGGCCGATTCAATATTTCCTTCGGCCAATTTATTACATCAATGGTGCGAACAGGCGCAGGAAGACCTGCCCCGCCCGCAGCAGAACGCCTCGTCCTGTTGAATACTTTTCAGTGACTTCCTCACACTGCGTAAAGACCTCCTCGAAGTCCTTTTTCATGTCCTCGATGGCCGCGCAGTCCACCATCAGACAGCCGTTCTCAAAGTGATGATAGAGGCTTCTGAAATCGAAATTAATGGTGCCGCAGGTGGCGACATGATCGTCCGCCACGGTCATCTTGGCGTGGCAGAAGCCCGGCGTGTACTCATAAATCCGCACGCCGTCCGTGGCCAGCTGAGGATAGTAGGATCGGGTCAGCTGATAGACCAGCTTCTTATCCGGAATGCCGGGGGTGACGATGCGCACATCCACACCGCGCCGGGCTGCCAGATTCAATGCGCGGACCATTTCCTCTGTGATAATCAGATACGGCGTCATGATGTAAAGATACCGCTGTGCGCGGTTGATCATCATCAGATAAAGGTCTTCGCCCACCAGCTTCTTATCCATCGGGGAGTCCGCGTAGAACTGGACAAAACCCGGATCCCGGCTCGGATCGCAGGGCACGGTCAGTTCATCCGTCAGGAAAATCGAAGGATCGTTGTCATTTCTGTCATCGCCCCGGACTGCGTTCCACATCTCCAGGAAGGTGGCAGTCATGGCCCGGACTGCCTCTCCCTCCAGCCGGATGCCCGTGTCCTTCCAGTGGCCGAAAGGTGACACGAGATTGAAGTACTCATCGGCCATGTTATAGCCGCCCGTAAAGCCCACCGCGCCGTCGATAATCGTCATTTTGCGGTGATCGCGGTTGTTCAGGAACAGGTTGAAGACCGGTGTCATGGGGTTGAAGGCGCGGCAGTGAATGCCGGCCTGCTCCATCCGTTTCTGGAAATCCAGATTGATAAATCCGATGCTGCCCAGATCGTCATAGAACACGCGGACCTCGACGCCCTCCTTCACCTTCTGCTTCAGGATATGGAGGATCTCGCTCCAGCTGTCCGCATTTTCAATGGCAAAATATTCCATGAAGATGAACTTCCTGGCCTTGGACAGCGCCAGCTTCTGCGCCTCCAGCGCTTTGGCGGCGTCATCATAATAAATGACACTGGTGTTGTGATAAACAGGATATCCCGCCTGATGGAGCAGATAGCGCGCCATGCCGCCGCAGGAAATATGCTTCTTTTCCAGTTCCTCCATCGCAGCCGGATCCTGTTTAAGATGCGGAAACAGAACCTGATCCATCTGCGCGAAACGCCCGCGCATGGTCTTGGTGGAGCCGGAGAGGCCGATCAGCAGATACAGGATGACGCCGACGGCCGGAAAAGCCATGATCAGAATGATCCACGGAATCTTGATCGAGCCGCTCTTCTTCTGGCTGTAGATTCCGACCACGAGGAAAAGAGCCGCAACGCGGAGCAGGATCGCGATCTGTCCACCATACTCCGCAAGACCGGAAAACATCCCTGCCAGCAGAAGGGCCTCCAGAACAAACGCAATACCAACAATAACAACACGGAGAATACCATTCTTCGTGCTGGCCTTTTCCTCCTGTGTATGTGCTCTTCCCGACATTTAATACTTCCTTTCCGCAGCAGGATCACAATTCCTCTGCTGTAAAATCAGTCTTATCCATTATAACCGCAATATCGTAAATCCGAAAGGGCGCGACTTCCAGACGCGCTCAAACCAGGTGTCCGGATCCGGCACAGGCCGGACACTGCGCCAGCTGCAGACACACTTCCCGTCTTTCAGACAAACTTCCTGAATCCGGTCGTTCCACGCCCCGTCATCCAGCTGATACCGGAATGCCTCTCCCAGCAGTTCGGAGACCTGCATGCCATGTTCGTCTGCAATCAGATAAGAGCCGCGGCTTCTGCCGCCCCGGCTGATATAATCGCATATGGTACTGAAGTACATATACTGACTGACCGCCAGGCTGCGTACCCGGTACAGCAGGGACAGCTCGCCAGGTGTCCGCACGCCCGCGTCTTCCAGCAGGAAATGCATCTGCGCTTCCGCCTCCGCCAGCGCTGCCTCCGCGGCATCTTTTTTACGGTAGATGGCCGCCGCGCCGGACATCCTCGTCCGGATCTTCTCCCATTCCTGCTTCAGATCTGCCTGCGGCCTTTCAAACGCCGCCTGCGCATCTGTCAAAATCTGGCTGATCTGCTTACT
>JAFTFP010000051.1 GCA_017449485.1 Lachnospiraceae bacterium | reverse complement strand
GGCCGGCGGAAGCAGCACAGATAAGACCGGCGCGGTGGTCGCAGAGGTCTATGTCAAGGTCGGCAATACTGTGCAGCAGGGAGATCCGCTTTATCGCCTGGATATGTCAGCTGTTGAAGCGGATATTGCAGACCAGGAGGCCAAGCTCAAGCTCCAGCAGCAGAGCGACGCCATCGATCAGAACGCGGCCGGCAGAGCGATTACGAATGCACAGTATGATTCCTCAGATTACTATTACAACCAGACGAGAAATTTGGGGCGTTCTGCAGATGACACCAACGCACTGATCGCGGAGCGCAATAAGCTGTATGAAGAATATCAGAATGCACTGCAGGCCGAGTACCAGACACAGGACACGTACAATGCTGCGCAGGCTTATTACAATAATACAGACGGACAGGGTGAAAATGCGCTGGCGTGGCGGGATGATTCGGAGGTGGCCTATAACAGTGCCGTCTCCAAACGCCGTGAGCTGGAGGAGAAGCTGAAGGCCAAGGACAAGGAGCTGACGGGTGAAGTCCGCAGTCTGGAAGATCTGGGCGCGGAGATCAATGCCGGAAACCGTAAAGTCCTGGAGGCGGAAGCGACGGCCAAGGACAACCAGGCCAAGCAGCAGATCGATCAGAAGATTGATGTGATCACCACCCAGAGCGAGATGCGCAAGAACTATGAGAAGCTGGAGGGCGGTGTCGTGACGGCGGGCATGAGCGGCACGGTCACGGATGTAAAGGTCACGGCCGGAAAGGTCTTCAGCGGTGACAACGCGGTGACGATTGACGATCTGAATCAGCTGAAGATCAGAGCGGAAATAGATGAGAGCAAAATTGCGGATATCACGGTCGGCATGCCGGTCCGGGTCAAGACAGCCGCGACGGGAGATGAGGTGCTGGAGGGTGTCGTGACCTTCACGGCGCCGGTTCCCACCAAGCCGGAAAATGTAACGACAACAGGAACGACGCAGACGAACACAGCGCAGCGCACGTCTTCCTCCAAGCCCACCTACACGGTGGAGATCCGTCTGAATGTGCCCAGCAGCCGGCTGCGGATCGGCATGACTGCATCCATAGAGTTTATTGTAAAGGAAGCCCGCGACTGCATCGCAGTGCCGTCTTCCTGTCTGATCGACGACGGCATGGGCGGATATTTTGTACAGGGCGCGGACGGCATTGAAAAGCAGGTTCAGACGGGTATATCGGATGATTATTACACCCAGATCGTGTCCGGAAACATAGAAGAAGGAGAGGTCATTCTGTCTCCTGCTGCCGGCGGGGATACTGCAAGCCCGGATATGCTGGAAGGAATCTTCTGATTATGATTCTGGAAGAGATCAGCCTGACCTCCCCGGTGATCCGGCTGGAGGGCATTTATAAACGTTTCTATATCGGAACAGAGAACGAACTGGAAGTTCTGCACGGCATCAGTCTGGAGCTGCGGGAGAAGGAATTCACCGCCATTGTCGGAGAGTCCGGCTCGGGCAAAAGTACCCTGATGAATATCATCGGCCTGCTGGATCATCAGACGGAAGGCCGCTATGATCTGAACGGCACGGATGTCAGCGACATGAGTGCAGACGAGCTGGCGCGGGTGCGGAACCAGGAGATCGGTTTTGTCTTTCAGACCTACAATCTGATTCCGCGCACAAGTGCGCTTAAAAATGTGGAGATTCCGCTGATGTATGCGCATGTCCCGCAGAAAGAACGCACCGAGCGGGCACAGGAGCTGCTGGAGATGGTCGGGATGAAAGAGCGGATGAACCACAGACCGGACGAATTGTCCGGCGGCCAGAAGCAGCGCGTGGCCATTGCGCGCGCCATGGCCAATAATCCGTCTATTATTCTGGCAGATGAGCCGACCGGCGCACTGGATTCCGTGACCGGCCGGACCGTGATGGATCTGTTCCATCAGCTGCACGAGGAGCAGGGCAAAACCATCCTGCTGATCACGCACTCCATGCCGCTGGCACTGGAGACGGAACGGATCATTACGCTGGCGGACGGGCGGATTGTGCAGGACCGGCAGCAGACGCGGGATGAGCAGAAGGCGGCAAGAGAAGCCTCGAGAAAAGGCGGTCAGTGAGGTGAGAGCTAAGTGCTGAAAGAAAATATCATACTGGCGATGACTTCGCTGGCAGCAAACCGGCTCAGATCCCTTCTGACCATGCTGGGCATCATCATTGGTATCGCCTCCGTCATTGCCATCATGACAGTGGGTAATTCCCAGACAGCGGAGAATGAGCGGCAGCTGTCCATGTTCGGCGTCAACCGGATCGACTGCTTTATGTGGCTGGCGGATAATGTCCAGATCGATGCAGATACGGATATGGCGTCTCTGACACCGGAATTCACACCGGAGATGCTCAAGAACCTGGTGACGACCTATTCAGACAGAATCGAAGCGGTCGCCGTGACCCGGTGGGGCGGCAGTGCCACCTCAACAGTCAGCGGGAAGGACCCGGAGAAATACTACGCATCCAGCACCCTGGTCGGCGTGAATCCCGGCTGGTTTAAGGTAAATGAAGGCACGTTCACGCTGGCGGACGGCAGAACCTTTACTGAAAAGGAATCCCAGGAGGACAGCTACACAGCGGTTGTGTCGGACAAGCTGGTGAACAACCTGTTCGACGGGGATGTCAGCAGAGCGCTGGGCAGCAAGATTGACGTGAACTATTTCGCGGGGGAGAGCCAGCTTTTGCTCAGCTATACCATCATCGGCGTTTACCGGTATCAGGGGTACGGCGGACAGATGGACGCTTCTTCAGAGAAGGACATCAGCACGGAGCTGTATGTGCCCTATAAGAATCTGGTCATGCTTTCCGCAGGGGAACAGCAGCAGGAGAAGCTGAACAGCTTCACGGTTTCCGTTACGCCGGGAACAGATGTAATTGCGTTTACGGAGGAGATGAACAGTTTTCTGACTTCCCAGCTGGGACCGGATTCCAAATTTCAGGTCTCATGTTACAATAATGAGGAGTGGATTGAGGAGAGCAACAAGACCATGCGGCAGCAGGTCATGACGACGACGCTGATCGGCGCCATTGCGCTGCTTGTAGGCGGCATCGGCGTCATGAACATCATGACGGTTTCCATCACGGAGCGGACGAAGGAAATCGGAACCCGCAAGGCGCTGGGCGCCCGGGACGGGGAAATCCGGATGCAGTTCATTACCGAGGCGATCCTGATCAGTCTGATCGGCGGATTGATCGGTATTGTGACAGGCATTCTGATGGGTGTTGTCATCTGCAGACTGATTCAGCACATCCCGGTCGTTCTCTCGATCGGAACGATTGCAGGATCCTTCCTGGTTGCTTTCGCAG
>JAFTFP010000002.1 GCA_017449485.1 Lachnospiraceae bacterium | reverse complement strand
TCGATGGTGTTGTCGCGGTCCGCGCGGCCGATGTCCTCACGGAAAGGCAGGTTCAGAACCTGCGGAGCCTGACGCAGATACCAGTTGTCCGCCTTGCTGCCGGCCAGTCTGGTGCAGTGGATTCTGGACTGCTGTCCCGCACCGATACCGATGGCCTGGCCGCCCTTGACATAGCAGACGGAATTGGACTGTGTATATTTCAGTGTGATCAGCGCGATGGCCAGATCATCTCTTGCTGCCTGCGGCAGATCCTTGTTGTTCGTCACGATATTGGCGAACAGTTCATCATCGATGACCAGCTCGTTGCGGCCCTGCTCGAAGGTCACGCCGAAGACCTGCTTCTTTTCGATCGGATCCGGAACATAGTTCTCGTCGATCTGAATAATGGCATAGTTGCCTTTCTTCTTGCTCTTTAAGATTTCCAATGCCTCAGGCTCATAGCCGGGTGCGATGACACCATCGGAAACCTCGCGCTTGATCAGTCTCGCAGTGCAGACATCGCAGACATCGGAAAGGGAAATGAAATCGCCGAAGGAGCTCATCCGGTCCGCGCCGCGGGCTCTCGCATAGGCGCTGGCCAGCGGAGTCAGCTCTCCGTAGGTCTGAATCAGATCCTCTACCCAGTAAATCTTGGCCTCAACTTCGTTCAGCGGCAGGCCGATGGCTGCGCCGGCGGGCGAGACATGCTTGAAGCTGGTTGCGGCCGGGCGGCCCGTCGCCTTCTTCAGCTCACGAACCAGCTGCCAGCCGTTAAAGGCATCCAGCAGGTTGATATAACCGGGTCTTCCGTTCAGAACCTGAATCGGAAGTTCCCCGCCATTCTCCAGATAGACTCTTGAGGGCTTCTGATTCGGATTGCAGCCATATTTCAGTTCAAGTTCTTTCATCCTGTATTCTCTCCTTCAATAATAAGAATTGTATGTCAGGTCCTGCCGAATCGCTGCGGCATTATTCGTGACAGTTGATGATGCAGGTCTGCGTCTTACCGCTCTCAATCTCGATGAAGCGGCAGAACAGCGACACCCGGTTGTCCGCATTGAGCGCGTTCCAGATGCGCTGTGCGAAGGTCTCGACATCCGCAGTGAATTCCTCGTCGAACTTGACTGCGAAGGGCTCTCCCTCGTAGCTCGGAAGCGGATTGCCGTCTCCCTGGTAGGTGTGGATAAAGCGGCCCTGGCCCGGCTTCGGTGCTGTGTACTCGAAGGTGTAGCGCACGCAGCAGTCCGGATCGCCCTGATCCGACTTCAGAATCGACATCTGGTAATCGAAGCAGCCATCGCTGACATGCACCAGGCCGGAAATTCTGGGTGTGTAGTTGGGTGCATCGGGCTCAAACATGCGCTCTCTGAGCGACTGTTCGAAGGTCAGGCCCTTCTCAAGTCCGTCGTACACAGTATCTGTCTGGTCGCCGTTCGTGACGATGGTGCGGTCTCCATAGACCCGCACCGGTGCATAGATGATCAGGCTCGGGTCCTCGACCTTGGAAGGATCGAAAGCCTGTGTCCGGATTCCCTCACCGTCTTCGACAAAAATACGGTTGCGGGAGTTAACGCTTCTTCCCATGATAAAATATGCGATCACGGCATTTTTCCCGTCCGCAGACCGCCCGATGACGATGCCTCTGCCGGGGTACACATTTTGCATCAGATCTTGTTCCAGATTGCCCATGTATTGCTCCTTCCTTGAATCTTTATACTACTCGTATCTTTCATTGTAACTCAAAACCGCCGCTTCTCTCAATAGCGGCGGTTTTCAAGGGGCCGCACAGCTTAATCTCTGAACCAGATATTGCTCAGATATTCCTCTGCGTCGAGATCCCCGTTAAAGCGTGAATACCCGGAAGGGTACAGGCGGATGATCCGCTCGTCCGGCAGCTTGAAGTCCACATAGCTGCCGCCGTCCGTCCGGTCAAAGCTTAAAACAGTACCGGTGGCGATATTGGTCTGGCCCGTCACCTCCTGTTTCTTCGGATCCAGCACATCTGCCGTGAAGAATTTCTTCGTGGTCAGTGTGTGCTGTGTATGAATTTCGTAGTCCTCCCGGTCCGGCACCGGCAGGCCGTCCTCGCCGATCGTGCAGTACTGTCTGGCCTCATAGGTGGACATCAGATTGATATGTGCATCCAGCAGAATCCGGTCCGGGTTGGTGGCAAGACGCCGCTGCCGTCCATAGGCCGCGTTTTCCTCCGTGGCAAAGCCCAGGCTTTTTCCGCCGGCTACAGAGGGTGTCTCTTCGTTCAGATCATAGACGTGGATTTTCCGGTCATCCTCCGCCTGCGTAAATTCCGTATACAGATAATTGCGGCCATCCGCGGTGTGCAGCAGCACTGCATCGGCACTGTTGTGCAGGATACCATCCCCCGCCGCATTGCCGTTGACTGAAACAGTCATCTTGCCTTTCATGGCATATCTTGTCAGATCATGACTGAGCAAAATCCGGTCTGCCGCCCCGTCTTCATTCAGGTCATAGTACAGGGAGGTTCCGATCACCGGGAACACCGCATAGGCCTTCGGCACATTCTTTACACTCTCCGCATAAAGCGATTCATTGCCCTTCGTGAAGACCAGCACAGGGAGAATGCCCTGCTCCGCCGGCGCGATGGTACCCGGACTCATGTAGAAGGTCAGGCCCTGCGGATCTGCGGTCCAGCTGGCATTTCTGCCTCCGTAGAGCAGCATATGGTCGATCTCTTCCTCCGCCGTCTCACTCAGCAGCTCTCCGTACTGTGCCTGTGCCGCTTCCTTCAGAGCACGGCCAAGGCCCTCCCAGTCCTTCACCAGATCCGTCAGGAAAAGCCGCTCGCCGGTCGCGGGATCAAAGGTGATGCCGTTCACGGACAGGCTGTCGCCCCAGGCCCGGGTTCCCTGCACGGTCACCAGGATGCTCAGGAGTGAAGAGTCCGCCCGATGCGGGCGCATAGTCGTTATCTGTGTAATGGTCCGGAATGCATCAGGTGAGGCGTTGTAGGCCTCATTGACCTCATCCCCCTCTTCCGCGGCGGATTCAGCTGAGACAGCGTAATCTTCAGACTGAAGCACCAGGGAGCGGGCCAGCGCCGGGTACAGCGCCGCGGTCTCCTCGTCCAGCTGCAGTCCCTCTGCGCTCAGGTAGAGGATCTGCCGGGTTCCGCTCTCGCTGTATTTGACAAAATGTGACTCACTCCGCAGCAGTCCCAGCGGATGAACTGCACTTCGTCCCGAGCGGTCAGCCATCGCTGCCGCTTCCTTTTCGAACGAGACACTGAATTTCCCATAGGACTGTTCCAGCGCTTCCTGAACCAGTGTGCTGGCGCCGGAGCGGAATTCCATGTTGTCAATCCAGCCAATGGAAAGCATGCCGGGCTGCGCCGACTGATACATCAGATCCGGGAGATTCCGGAACATGGATTCCTCAATCGAACCGCCCTCGCTGTTGAAATAGAGCGTCTTGCTCACGCCCTCCTCCGTCTTCTGGGTGGAGGCGGAGGCCACCTTCTCAAGAGATACGGCGCCGGCCAGAAGTCCTGCGGTCCAGACGGTGGTATTGGTCGTCTTCTCATCCACACGCAGAACATCTGTCAGCAGATACCGGATCTGACCGTTCGGAAGCTGATAGGCACGTGTCGAATCTACAATGATATCCGGCAGGGTCTGTCCATCCGCGCCGGCCTGCAGAAGCGTAAGCGAAAGCGCCGGCTTCTTTTCCTTTCCATCTGTCGTGATCTCTCTGATTTCAAAGAAGGTCTGATTGCCGGGACCGCCGGTGCAGGCCTGAATGATTTCCAGGTACTCATCCTGATCCAGATCTGACACGGCATATTCATAGTGCGGGGATTTAGCCGGATCTCCCAGCCACTCGTCGACCTGCTCCGCCATATATTTCAGCTGGGCAGCCGCTTCCGGTGCCGGAGGCACTTCCTCTTCTTCTATGGCAAAGCCCAGCTCCTGCGCCGTCTGCCCTGTCGGCTGTGCCTCTGCTTCCGGCTCCTGCGCAGCAGGCTGTGTGGGCTGTGGCTGCGGTTTCTGCGTCTGCCCACAGCCAGTCATTGACATAAGAATTGCTGCTGCCAGCATCGCACTGGTGATCCGCATTACTCTGTTCGTGAATTTCTTCATAAATCTCCTCAATACTCGAAGCCGCTCTCCTCACCGATCGGCTTCTCCAGAAGCTCCGGCTGTGCGAAGATATGCCGGATCAGGCGCAGGCTTCTCGCGAAATAAAACCCGTCCGCGATCCGCTCGTCCAGCGTCGCACCGATATCGATGACATCCCGGATCTGCTTGGTGCCGTCGGGCATCAGGATTTCCTCCTTGTGCAGCGTGCCGATGGTCACCATGATGGAGCAGGTTCCGTAATTGTTCAGATGATGGTATACGGCCGGGCACTTGATGCTGCCCAGGTTGCTGGCCAGAATCGTCGTGTAGTTCGGATCCATATCTGTGATCGCTGCCGGCGCAAAGCCCCAGAAGTCCGCCACGCGCAGCAGCCACATCAGAAAAGCGACGATCGGGCGCGGCCACTTGGCGAGCGAATCCATCATCTGATCGATGCCGCCGCTGGCATGTTCTTCCTTCCGGACCTGCTTCACATCGCCCACAATCTTATGTGCGACGGTATTCACAGTGTCGTCGTCCTTCACCTTCAGCACCATCAGGGCCTCATCCGCCCCGTCTGCAAAGCGGCGCTTTGCCACAAACGACAGTGTAATATCATAGCGCTCATACAGACGTCTTCCCTGGATGAAGCGGTTCATCAGCGGCCGCTCTTTTACCATCCGGGCCAGCGCAGTCAGCGCGCAGTGGAAAATCGTATATTTGATATCCGCATTCTGATTCTTCTCTTCCAGATAGCGAAGCAGCTCTGTCGCATCAATTGTCTCATGTAAGTAGACTTCGTTATCGGTCCGGTTCGGCATCAGATGTGCCATGATGGACTGCAGTCCATGCCCCTCCCGGATCCATCTTCCATCCCGCCGGTCACCGCGGCGGCGCTTATATTCCTGTCCCATTTCCCTGTTTTTCTCCATTAAATATCGATCAGGCGCGTCTGGCTGTCTGGGCCTGCTGCGCTTTCTGCTGTTCTTCCAGCGCTTCCTTCTCCTGGCCGCGCGCACCGACTTCGCCCTGCTTCTTTCTCTCTTCGCCCCGGTTGGCTTCCTCCTCCAGCAGGCGGAAGGCAACCTTGCCGACCAGCGTCTTGGGAAGTTCCTTCCGGAAGACAAATTCGCGGGGAATCGCATAGCCGGCCACGTGAAGCTTCAGCTCCTTCAGGATCTCCTCCTGCAGCGCAGCGGTGTGTTCATCCTCGGCAATATTGCCGTCCGCGTCGCACTGCATCTGCGCAAGCTCCTGATCCTGCGGCACCACATAGGCGCGCACCTTCTGCCCGCGCCGCGCATCCCTTACACCGATGACGCAGCTGTAGGCCACGTGCGGATTTCCGTCGATCACGTTCTCCAGCCGTCCCGGATATACATTGTAGCCGTTCGTGATGATCATCCGTTTGATCCGCTGAGAGAAGTAGACAAAGCCGTCTTCGTCCATCCGGCCCAGGTCGCCAGTAAAGAGCCAGATCCGGCCGTCCTCCAGCGTGCGCAGGGTCTTTCCGGTCTCCTCCGGGTTGTCCAGATAGCCCAGCATGACTGTCGGACCAGAGAGGATGATCTCTCCCTCCTGGCCTCTCGGAAGCCGCTCGCAGGTTCCGGGCTTGACGATATCATAGAGTGTGTCGGGATACGGCAGTCCGATGCTGCCCTCCCGGTAATCATCCGGCGGGGTCAGGCAGCTGGCCGTTACGCACTCCGTCAGGCCATAGCCTTCCTGCACCTGGATCGATGCGCCGTGCTCATGCAGGAACGCATCCACCTTCTTCTTCAGCTCAACAGAGAGCGAATCGCCTCCGCAGAAGGCGCCCTTCAGGCAGTCGAGCTTGACGCCGTCCAGCATCGGCATATGCAGCAGCGCCTCATAGATCGTCGGCACGCCTGCGATATAATTCGGGCGCTTCTTCGCCAGCATCTTCGCGTAATTCTTCAGTGAGAAATTCGGCATCAGAAGGCACTGTGCGCCGTACATCAGCACCGTGTGGATGTTGACACCCAGGCCGAAGCCATGGAACATCGGCATGCAGCTGAGCATCGTAATCCTCGTGCCGAAATGCTCTCTGATCTGAGAGCGGCACTGCATGCCCAACGCATTCATGTTCAGGTCGGACAGGCAGATTCCCTTCGGGGTTCCGCTCGTCCCGCCGCTGTACAGAATGACGGCTGTCCGCTTCGGGTCAAAATCTGCCTTCGCGGCATCTTCTGCCCTGCCGCCGGCGACAAATTTTCTCCATAGAAGCTGTCCCGGTCCGTCCGGATACTTCAGTACCTTGCGGCCCTTCGTCAGCGTGAAGGCTGCGGCCATCAGTGCCGGCAGCTCATCCTGCATGCGCGCGATGAGCAGGGTCACGGGATAATCAGCCTGTGCGATCGCCGTCTTCACTTTTTCAGCGAAAAGGTCGACCGTCAGGATCATTTTGCTCCTGGAAAGATTGAGATAAAAAGTGATTTCGTTCTGCGCAGAGAGCGGATGAATCATGTTGGCAATGGCGCCGATCCGCGAAAGCGCATAGAAGCAGACAATCGCCTGCGGTGTGTTGGGCATGCAGATGGTCACTGCATCTCCCTCAGAGATGCCGGCCTTCGAAAAAGCGCCGGCGGCTTTGTCGACCTTGTCAATAAAGGTCCTGTAATCCGTTTTCTTACCATAGAAATCATACGCAGGTTCCTGCGGCGTCTTCACCGCATTTTCCGCGACGACCTCGTACATGGTCAGCTCCGGATACGCGAGCTGTGTCGGTACCTGGTTCATTTCCTGTTTCTCCCCTTAAAAAAAATCAGCTCATCGCGCCGTATCCTATGCCGGCACTCTTCCGGCCGTTTCTGTTTTGCCGGAAAATGCACACCGCCTTCCTGGCGGCGGCCCATGATCTTGTGGTCGGGTTTTCGATCAGGCACAAGTCATGCCCTGAGCTCAGCATTACCATATTAACATAAGAAAGAAACAGGGTATAGTGACAAATCGCCGTAAATCTAAACCATACGGCGGGGATTGTTTGGTTATCTGTCCGTCAGAGGCGTTCTTCAATCTAATGAAAGAAGATCCCGCAGGGAGTGAATCGCCGGCGTTCCTTCCGGAACGGTGCCGAAACCGTAGGCTGCGTGCAGGAAGGAGGTCCCTGCCTCCATCGCCGATTCGTAGTCGCCCATGGTATCGCCCACGTAAACTGCATCGGCCGCTGCAAGGCCATTGCGCTCGAGCACCAGCCGGATATTCTCCGCCTTCAGCCTGCCGGTCCGTCCGTACTCCTCGTAGTCCTCAAAATACTGCCACATGTCATGATGATTGAGGAAGGCCTTCACGTAGCCCTCCTGGCAGTTGCTGACCACCGCCAGAAAATGTCCCTGCTCCCGCAGTGCTTCCAGCACCGGGACCAGCTCCGGCATCAGCGCGCCGCCGTGGGCTTCGATGTAGTCATTCTCATGAGCCTCGCAGACCTTCAACAGCTCCAGCGCCCGCTCTCTTGAAACCGTGTGAAAGACCCGCACCGCAATCTCATCCATCGGCAGCCCCATGCAGCTCTGCATCTGCGCTGCCGTGGTCCGGTACGGAATATCCGGAAAGGTCTCCATGCACTCATTCCAGGCGGCGCACACCGCCTCCGACGAATCCCAGAGCGTCCCATCCAGATCAAACAGAATAGCTTTTTTCATCCAGTTCTCCTTCACTCAACATGTGCCCAGTCCTCGGTTCCGCCGGCGGAAAAAGCCCGGTAGAAGCCGCAGGATCTCGCGTACTCCGCCGCCTCGTCGGCCAGCCGCCCGGTCCGGCAGATGAAAACAAACACCTGCTGCCGGGGCTGCTCCCGCAGAAAGTCATCCAGCCGGCTCAGCGGGATGTGCCGGCATCCACGTGTTTTCGACAGCACAATCAGGGCATCCTCTGCCTCCGCCTCCTGCTCCCGCACGTCCACAAGCAGGGCGCCGCCCGAAAGGAGCTTTTCCGCGAAAGACCAGGAGACCCGATACTGGCGCAGAGAAGACAGAGGAATTTCCATGGTGTCTCCGCCCTCCTTTGTCAGCGCCAGACAGAGCTCCGATTCCCCGCCGTGCTGCCTTCTGACAAGTTCTGCTTCCACGAGGGATCTGTCCGAACCTGTCGACACAATCCGCATGCACTTCGGACAGTCCGGCATGACGGCGATCTCGCCGTTGCGACAGATCAGATAATACTGGTTTTCATCTTTTTCGTAAAGGATCCGAAAGATCTCGCCGCCCAGCTGTTTCGGCGGCGAAGTGGGACTGACAGCTGCGAGCGTCCGTTCCTCGAAGGCCGTTCCCATCAGCGAGAGGAACAAGTGCGGGTGCCCATCCTGAGAAAGGCCGGCCAGCAGAATCTGCCCGCCGTCCTCGGATAACGCCGTAAAGCGGCAGGGCGCGTAGTAGCCCCTGTACTCCTCGTTAAAGTCGTACGCTCTGCGCGCCCCATCAACTATTCTGTATAAAGTTCCGTTTTCAGACAGTTCGAATTTCATCTGCTGTCTTCCGTTTCCTGATGATTTCCTCTGTTCAGCCTTCCCGGACTGCTACCGGCACTGCCTTGGATACTGTCTTTCCTTCGTAGGTCACGGCCGCCGTGATCAGTGCCGTCCCGGCAGATACAGCCGTGACGAGGCCGTTCTCATCCACCCTGGCAACCGCTTCGTCGGAGCTCTTAAAGACCGGTCTGCAGCACTGCATGCACAGATGCCGCGCGTTCTCGAGGGTCGCGCTGACCTTCACATGGCCGCTCTCGCCGATGTTCAAGCAATACTTCTCCGCCACCGCGTAAACATATGCCAGCGGTGCGTTCCAGCTGCCGCTGACCTTGATCTCAGCACACTCGCGGATGTCCGCACTGCTCGCGCCGATCTCGATCTTATAGGTGCCGGGCTCCACGACATATTCCTTCTTTAAGTTGCTCCAGAAGGCCAGATCGCTGACCGGAAGCTCGATGACGACGGTCTTTGTCTCGCCCGCGCCGATCCATTCCTTGGCCCAGCCCTTCAGCTGCCGGATCGGCTTGTTGTCGCGCTGCTTGCCTTCAAGCACCTTGCTGACATAAAGCTGCACGATTTCCTTGCCGTCGACGGCGCTGTCGTTGGTCACATCCACACAGACCTTCAGCATGCCGTTGGCATCGACCTCGCCGTCCACTTTCAGATTCGAGTAGACAAAATTTGAATAGGACAGGCCGTGTCCGAACGGGAAGAGAACCTCGTCCGTCACATACATGTAGGTTCTGGCCTGCTTGGTGATGGAATCCTGCTTCTTGATCGCGTAATCGTTGAGCGCCGGCAGATCCTTCACATCCTTGTACCAGGTCGCGGACAGCTTCGCGTTCGGATTGACCTTTCCGAAGAGGACGTTGGCAATCGCCGTGCCCTGTGCCTGTCCGGCAAAATGCGCATTGACCACGGTATGTGCCTTCTTAAAGAACTCGCCCGTCACAGCACCCATCGCCGCGATAACCACGACGGTGTTGTCGTTCACTTCAAGCAGCTTCTGAATCTTCTCGTCCTGGCCGTAAGGAAGAGCGAGCTCTTCGCGGTCGCGCTCCTCACTGCCGTTGGAGGTATCGGTTCCTGCGATCACGATCACCAGATCTGCGTCTTTTGCTGCAGCAAGGGCCTTCTCAAACAGCGGTCCCTCTTCTGCCTGGTAATCCGGATCGTCTACGGTCCAGCGCTTCTTGGGCGGCTCCTGGCCGACGCCGAAGGCTGCCATCATGGCCATCGGATCATCCGATCCGGGATTGATATCGATCATCATATCCGCAGGATCGAAGCCGGGCAGCACATCCATGATGCCCTTGCTGCCGAACTCTTCGCCCGTGCACCAGCCCTTCTCGTAGCGGACCTCAATATCGTCATTCGCCACTTCGTTGCGGATGCCGTCCAGTGCCATGATATTGACCGTCGTGTCGACAATCGGTGTCTGACCTGCGCTGTAGCCGCCCAGCTGACGCACCAGTGCGTTCGGGCCCACCACCAGAATCTTCTTCACGGAAGACTTGTCGATCGGCAGCAGCTTCTTGTCGTTCTTGAGCAGGACGATGGTGTCGTTTGCCATGTCGACGGACAGCGCTGCCATCGCTTCACTCGCGACGCTCTCCGTGCCGAGCTTGTTGTAGGAGACCTTCTCCGGCGCGTCAAACAGGCCGAGACGGAAGCGGGTCACCAGTGCGCGGATGATGGCGCGGTCGATGACATCCTCTGTGATCAGTCCCTGCTCCAGTGCGTTCATCAGCGCCTTCTTGTGCTCGGAACCGCAGCTGATGTCGGTGCCGGCGATCAGCGACATCGCCGAGGCTTCTTCCATGTTCTTGGCATAGAAGTGCGCCAGGTTGGTGATCGCCAGAAACATCGGGTTCATATACATATCGGCCACGGCGCCGCAGTCCGAGACGACCACGCCGTCAAAGCCCCACTCCTCACGAAGCAGCGTCGTCAGCAGCATGTCATTGCCGGAAGCAGGCACGCCGTTGATACGGTTATAGCTGGTCATGATCGACTGCGCGCCGCCCTCGCGGATCGCATACTGGAACTGCTTCGTGTAATACTCACGCAGCGTCGCCTCGTCCACGTTGGAGCTGCCGCAGTGGCGGTTGTTCTCGCTGCTGTTCAGCGCGTAGTGCTTGGGGGTTGCCACCGCCTTCAGGTAAGGCGTTCCGTCTCCCTCGCCCTGCAGACCCTGAATATAGCTCGCAGCCATCTTGCCGGCCAGCACCGGATCTTCGCCGAAGTTCTCATCGCTGCGGCCGTTCCGGGGATCTCTTGCCAGGTTGATGGTCGGGCACCACATATGCAGCTCAATATCATTTAAATTGTGATGCGCGCGGATCTCATCAGAGATCGCCGTGGTCACTTCCTTGATCTTCTCCCGGTCCCAGGACTGGCTCATCGCCAGACAGACGGGATAGCTGGTCACATCCATCGGCTTGATCTCGAAGGGGCCGAAGAAACCGTGTGAAGCCTCGCTCCAGTAATCGTACCGGGGCAGGCCCAGCCGCGGGATTGCCGCGGCGTTATTGCCCACCTGGAGAATCTTCTCCTCCAGCGTCATTCTGGAAACCAGATCTGCTGCCCGTTCCTCAAAGCTGCGCTGTTCGTCCTTGTAGATTTCCATAGCTTTTTCCTTTCATATTTTGCCTGATATCGGTTCAATACACACTGCTTACCGCTTCCACAGCTCGTCTGCTGCCTGAGCTGCGCTGGCAAACGGGCCGGGCAGAACTTCTGCGCCGCGGTGATTTCCTGCGTAGTCGGTGTCGAAGATGATGTCCTCTCCTTCCGGCGTCTCGAAGCGCTGTTCCGGCTCGAAGGCCTCGCCCAGCGTGTCGGTCGTGATCATGCCGGCGCGGTAGCTGCCGATCACATCGAACAGGTTCGTATCGATCTTCACAGAGTCACCGTCCTCGATGACCTTCACATAGACTTCGCCGTCCGCGACCAGATTGTCGGTCTCCTTCTTCCACGGCTTCGCGCCGTTCAGATAGACATTGCCGGCGGCCCAGACAGGGAGATGGGCAAAATGCGGCTCCATCAGAACCATCATATCGAATTCTTTTGCGGCCTTTCCTTCCAGTTTGGCGAACGGTGCATACCACTCCTCATAGGTCGGATAATCGTCAAAGACAGAGGTTCCCACGACCTGGTTGTCAGCCATCATCATGCCCATGTCTTCCTTGGCCTCAGTCTCCGTGACAGGATTGGTCTGGACAAAGATGTTGTTGTAGAACCGGGCGTCGCCGTGCAGGATGGTCATGAAGCCGGCCACCTCTGTGCGGTGCGGGATGTGATAAGGCGTGTAGCGCGGCTGATTGACGCCGGCCACCTGGAAGTCCACGCCGCTGCCGACAGAGGTCAGCGCGCCGAGCATCAGGTTGTTGACGCAGGCGATGCCTTCGGTTGCCATACGCAGGGAGACCTTGGAGAGCATCAGGTTGTTGTCGATCAGGGTCGGGCCGTGGCCGACTTCGATGAAGACGTCCTGAGACATCATCGCGCCCATCGGTGCAGCGCCCGTGCCTTCCGGCGCGTGGTTGTTGTAGAACAGGTTCTGGGAGATCCGGGTGCCCTGTGCTTCCCAGTCGCACCAGATGCCCATGGTGCAGTCATGAATGCGGTTGCGGCGCATGATGACGTCAATGGCTGCATGCAGCTTGATGCCCGCGATCTCCGCGCCGGCCAG
The DNA here is from genome assembly GCA_017449485.1 of Lachnospiraceae bacterium. Lineage (GTDB taxonomy): Bacteria > Bacillota > Clostridia > Lachnospirales > Lachnospiraceae > CAG-791. The sequence goes on along the minus strand of JAFTFP010000002.1, from coordinate 5,692 downwards.
CTCCTGCATGTTGTTGATGTTGTGAATGTGGTTGTCCTCGATCAGAGAGAACACACAGCCCTGACGGCCGACAATACCGTCCTGCTCGCAGTGATGAATGTGGCAGCGGCGGACGATGTGATGGCCGATCCGCTCCTTGAGCCAGCCGTGATACTGTCCGCGGCACACCGCGTCGCGCTCCATCTGGGTCGGGCTCTTGACATGGCGGTAGGTGAAGTAATGGTTGTTGTCCGGGTCTTCGTACTTGCCCAGGGAGATGCCTGCGCAGCGGCTGCCGTAAATCTCGCAGTCCTCGATGATCCAGTTTCTGGACCAGTGCGGGCCGATCAGGCCATCCTGATAAGCAGCCGGCGGCGCCCAGGTGGTTGCTGCCTTATCCAGCGTAAAGCCGGAGACAGTGATGTAGCTGACGCCGGTCTTGCTCGGCATGAAGCACTCTCTGCGGACCGTGATCTCCACGTTTTCCTCATTGGGGTTCTTCCCCTGGAAGTTCGCATAGATAATGGTCTCGTCCTTCTCAGTATCCTGTTCGGTATACCATTTGTAGATGGAATACTCCGGCTCCCAGGAGGCCTCGTACACCTTGCCCTCGATGCACTCCTCCAGCGTGGTGGTCTCATAAAGCATGCGGTCATTCAGGAAAACCATGCCGGTGTGCTTGTTGACCTTGCCGAAATACCAGTCGCCCATGACAAAAGTCGTATAGGGGTTGTAGCTGCCGAAGATGCCATTCGGAATCCGTGTGCACCAGACATTGCCCTGGTACTGCGCCCAGTTCTTTACTTCCTCAGCGCCGGTGATCTCTGCGGCCAGAGGTTCGATGCTCTTATAAACAATCGGCGCATCCTTCTCGCCGCTGTTTGCGGGATCCACATATTCGCGGTAGACGCCGGGTGCCACCAGCACCTCATCGCCCGGGCGGGCAATCCGCGCTGCTTCCGCAATGCTCTTATACGGCATTTCCTTCGTGCCGTTTCCGTTTCTTCCTGCGTTGATATCTACATAGATCTGCATAATGTAACCCTTCCTCTCCCGGACTGTGCACAGACCTTCAGACCTTCATCAGTCTGTGCACATCCGGTTTCAATCAAAATCTGTCTTATTGTGCAGTAATCTCCACCACTGCGTCCTCGCAGCCCTCAGCCGCAAAGCGCACGGTGATGGTTCCGGGTTCCTCTGTCGAGCGGATAGCTGCCATGACTTCGCCGTCGTAGGTCTCCCACTCCGTGTCGTCATAGCTGCCGGTCGGCTGCGGCTCGCCGCTGCCATAGCCCTGCAGCACGCCGGGGCCTTCCACTGTGACCTTTACCTTCTTCTTCGCCCACAGGTTCTCGGTGCCGGCCGCATCCGTAAGACGCACCGTCACGAAAGCGAGATCCTGAGAGTCCGCTGCAATTTCCGTGCGGTCTGCCGCCGCGGACAGAATCACTTCTTCGCCGGCAGTCTTCAGGACATAGCGTCCCGTCTCAGCGCCGTCGTGATAGCCGACAGCAATCAACTCGCCGGGTTCATAGGTCACTTCATAGGTCGCGGTGAAGCCGCTTGCTCTGCCGCAGGCCTTTCTGCCCAGCGACTTGCCGTTCAGGAACAGCTCTACCTCTTCATCCGGCGAATAAATGTCGACTTCCGTCTGCTTTCCTTCGAAGCCGTTCCAGGTCCAGCTGGAGACATTGTCCTTGAACATCCAGGCCGTCTTGGAGCCCTGCTGCCCATAGCGGTCCATGCGGATCACGCCGATGTACGGCTCCTTTCTCAGGCCGAAGACGATCTCACGCAGATAGCTGATCGGTCTGCGGTATCCGATAAGATTGATGTCGCCGATGTAGGCGAGCCGGTCCGGGAAGTGCGACGAGAAGTTCACGGTGCCGTCGTAGTAGAAAATGCCGCAGCCGGCCTCACCCAGATAGTCGTAGCCGGTCCAGGTGTAGTCGCCCAGCACATGCGCGTTCTCTTCCACAATACGCCACAGCCGCACAATGTCATCCGGATAGGTCTCGGTTCCGAGAATCGGCTTGTTGGGATGGAGCTTTCCTTCCATCACATGTCGCCCTGTCAGGTAGTTGAAGCCTGCGATGTCGGAAGCCTGTGCTGCTTCCTCCAGCGCCTTGGTCATCAGCGGATGCGCGCAGAAGTCATCGTCATTCATCAGACCCATCAGCATGTTGGCTGCGCCGACGCCGCTCTCTGCGGTCTCCGTTCCGCCGCCTCCCATGAGCACAGACGGATCAATGCCGCGCTGCTGCAGAATGTCGCCGATGATCATCGGCATGACGCCGCCGACAGAGGCTGCGATCAGACCGTTGACGGCTGTCGTCGTGAAGCGCGTGTTGTCCAGCTCATGGAACTTGTTGCAGATCCGGCGGTTCAGACGGCCGCCCGTCTTCCGGCCCAGATCCAGGATCTCATTGCCGGAGGAGTAAAGAATGACGCAGGGGTGGTTGTAATCCTTGGCCACAATCTTCTCCGCTTCCTCTTCCCAGCACTGGTCAAAATATGTCGAAAAGTCGTTGCGGTTCTTCTGCTCGTACCACATGTCGGAGAGCTCGTCCATGACCAGCAGGCCGTACTTGTCGCAGGCGCTCAGCATCTCTTCGCTCATCGGATGATGGGCACTGCGGATGGCATTGAAGCCGGCTTCCTTCATCTCCCGCGCCCGCTTCTCCTCGGCTGCCGCGAAGGTCGCCGCGCCGATGATGCCGTTGTCGTGGTGGATGCAGGTGCCGCGCTGCTTGACCGGCACGCCGTTCAGGCGCAGGCCTCTGACACCATCCAGTGCCAGGACGCGGATACCGGTGCGCACGCACGCCTCGTCCGCCTTCTCTTCGCCCTCACACAGCTCCACCTTCACATCGTACAGATTCGGATGCTCGCAGTCCCAGAGCTTTGCATCCGGAACGGCAATATTCTGACGGAGAACTTCGGTCTCCTCAGCGTAGATGCTGAAAACAACGGTGTCCTCTGCGGCTTTTGCTCCAGTCTGGACATCCGTGATCGTGGTCCTGAGCGTCATGGCATGCAGGCCGTGGGTGCGGTTTCTCACGCGCGTCTCCACTTCCACGATGGAAAGGGCGGGATCCGCTTCCTTCGTCGTGACGCGGACGCCATCCTTCTCAATCATGACATCGCCGCCGATCAGCAGGTCCACGCCGCGGTAAATGCCGCTGCCCGAGTACCATCTGCTATTGGGTGTCGGGTTGTTGGCGATCACCCGGACCTCATTGTCCGCGCCAAAGTTTAAGTATTTATCGATTCTCGCTGTAAAACCGCCGTAGCCGTACAGGTTGACTGCGGCAAAATCTCCATTGATGTAAACTCTCGCCGTCTGATATACACCGCCGAAGGCGAGCACAATTTCCTTGCCGGCCCACTCAGCAGGTACGGCAAAATTCTTTATATAGGTGTATTCTCCCCCCGGATAGAACCCGGTCTGCGCACCGCTGTCCGCTTCCGGCACCGGCGTCTCATGGATCATCGCGTCGTGCGGAAGCTGCACCGGCTTGTTCGGCGCTGCGCCGCCGGAGAGTCTTGCCATCAGCGAATTGCCGCCCTGATCCAGTTCCCAGCCATTGTTAAAACTGATTTTCTGCATTTGATAACCCCTTATGTGAAATATGAAAATGATAAAAATGATCTTATGAAGATGCAGCAGGCCGGATCCGACCGCAGACTGTTGTCTGTATCAGATCCGGCCGTGCATCTCTACGGTTTTAAATTCAGTTTGTTTATGACGAAACACATCGAAGATGTTTCATAGTCCTGTATTACTTCAGTTCTGAGCGTGAGCCTCGTCCCAGTCCTTATTAGCCTTCTCGATATTGAGCTGAGTCAGGAGAACAAGAATGATGACGCAGACAATCAGCGGGAAGAACAGATACATGAAGTTCAGCATGTTGATGCAGGACTGAGGCTGCTCAGCCGCATTCGGAATATAGCCGCCGGCATTCAGAAGAAGTCCGGACAGAGCTGTTCCGATACCGCCGCCGACCTTGATACCCACGGAGGATGCGGAGAACATCGCGCCTTCCACGTGCACGCCCTTGGTCTTGTAGGTGTAGTCGGTAGTAGCCGAAATCAGCGCGTTCATATCGCCTGTCAGCGGAGCGGTTCCCAGACCAGCCAGGAAGGAGGTTGCCAGCATCATCGGGATATTCAGGGTCAGGCCAAAGATGATGAAAGCGATTCTCCAGACAACTGCCCAGACGTAACCGGCGATGTTGGTCCGATACATTCCGAACTTCTTGACCAGGAACGGTGTTGCAACCAGACCCAGCACCATCGGGAACATACCCATCATGGAGAAGGTTCCCAACATAGCAGGGTTGCCGAGGATGTAGGTCATCCAGTAGATACCGATGCCTGCGAAACCGGTCTGCAGATAAATGCCGATGTAGGTCAGAACGATGACGATGAAATACTTGTTGGAGAACAGGATCTTCAGTGCCTGAATAATGCCGATCTCGTCCTTCGGGCCGGAAAGCGCAGACTTCTCGCCTTCTTCCGGCGGAAGCTCCTTGACGGACATGACGGAAATCGTGTTGACAATCAGACCGATGATCGCGTAGATGATCGCAACGGTTCTCCAGCCTGCCGCGCCGCCGCCGAATTTCTCTACCAGACCGACTGTGACAGATGCGACAACGATATTGGTGGTCAGAGAGAACATAAAACGGACAGTGCCGACCTGCACACGCTCATTATTGTTGCGGGTGATCAGAGATGTCAGCGCCGCGTAAGCGATGTTGTTAGCAGTGTAGAAAACTGCATTCAGCAGTGTGTAAGCGATAAAGAAGTACGCATACTGTGCTGTTTTGCCCCAGCTCATCGGAATCATGAAGACTGCTGCCAGAAGGACAGAGTTGCCGATCTGGGAATAGAGCATCCACGGACGCGCCTTACCCATCTTGCTGTGCGTCTTGTCCATCAGATTACCGAAGATGATATCTGTGAAGCCATCGAAGAACTTCGAAATCATGATCAGAGTACCGATGATGCCTGCATTGAGTCCGACGGTATCCGTCAGATAGATCATGACGAAAGAGGTCAGAAGACCATAGACCATGTTCGCGGCGAGATCGCCCGAACCGTAACCGACCTTGTTATACCACTTCAGGTATGTCTTTTCTGCCGGCTGTGCTGCATTCACATTTTTTCCTTAGCCATATTTTCCCCCGTTCACTTTTAGTGAAAATGATTTGATAAATATATCTTATAACCGGTCAAGCCTTCACTGATCCTGCCTGATCATGTTTCAGCTCTGCTGCCCTGTGCCGCCTCCTTTCATTCCGGCAAGCTCTCTCCGATTACGATTTCCAGATTGGTTTTCTCCCACGGTGCTTCCGGATCCTTGCCGTAGGCGATTCTGTCAAACAGGATCTGAAGCGGCCGCGCGCCCTGTCTTTCAGGCTCCTGGCAGATGGTTGCCGCGATGATTCCTTCCTTCAGCATCTGCTCCTGCCGGCTGTCAATCAGATCGTTTGTGATGATGCACAGCATGCCCCCGACTGTCTCCACAGCTGTCTTCTGGAGCAGCTCGCAGATACTGTAATTACCCGGATTGGCTATATACACGACATTGATTTCCGGATTTTCGCGAATATACCGGACGGCCAATGCTTCGGTAATGCTGTAGTTCAGATTCTCAGTAAAAACCTTTCCGCAAACCTGCATCTGCGGGTATGCCTGTTACATATTT
>JAFTFP010000050.1 GCA_017449485.1 Lachnospiraceae bacterium | reverse complement strand
CGTGGAACTGCTGCCGCTCTATGAACTGCGGCCGGAAAGCTGCACCACCGGAAAAGAAAAGGTTCGCCGTCTGAAGAACGAATCCGAGCCGGAGCGCATCAATTACTGGAACTTCGGAGAGGGATGCTACTTCGCACCGAAGGCCGCCTACTCGGCAGGCAGTTCTCCTTCCGCCGAGCTGTACGGCATGATTGAAAAGCTTCACGAGGCGGGTATCCGCGTCTATATGCAGCTGTATTTCCCGCCCACAGTCTCCATCCAGACAGCGCTGGAGGCGGCGCGCTTCTACAAACTCAGCTATCATGTGGACGGCTTCCACCTCAAGGGAGACGACGCCGCGCTCAAGCTGATCGCCTCGGATCCCATTCTGTCAGACTCCGTTCTGTTCTACTACGGCTTCCCTTATTCGGAATTGCAGGAGGTGGATCGCGAGAATCCGGAGAGCGGTGTTCCGTCCGTCTATCACCTGGCGGAATACAACGACCGCTTCAGCACCTTGCTGCGCCGCTTCGTCAAGAGCGACGACCTGGTTCTTCGGGAATTCATCCAGGAATTTGTCCGCGTCAGTCCGGACCACGGCAGCATCCGTTATGTGACCAACTATGAAGGCTTCACACTGATGGACCTGGTTTCCTACAACCGCAAGCACAACGAGCTCAACGGAGAGGACAACCGCGACGGAAATGACTATAACGAGAGCTGGAACTGCGGCGTAGAGGGCAAAAGCCGGCGCGCTGCGGTGCGGGAGCTGCGGCTTCGCCAGATCCGGAATTTCCTGACGCTCCTGTTCCTGTCCCAGGGCACACCGCTGCTGTATGCCGGAGATGAGATGTGCAACTCCCAGGAAGGCAACAACAATGCCTACTGCCAGGATAATGAGCTGGGCTGGACCTGCTGGCGGGATACCGCGGACAGCCGCGCCATTCTATCCTTTACGAAGGAGATCAGCTCCTTCCGGGCAACGCACGGTGTTTTCCGCGCCAGAAAGCCCTTCTCGATGACCGATACGCTGGTGTGCGGCTACCCGGATCTGTCCTTCCACGGAAAAGAAGCCTGGAAGCCGGATTTTGGCGGATATAATCACACCATCGGACTTCTTTACTGTGAGAATTACGCAGCAGAGCTGGATGCGGCAGAAGAGGACGCCGCAGAGGAGAAGGACTATACGCGGCTGCTGTACCTGGCGGTCAACATGCACTGGCACCCGCAGGAGCTGGGCGTGCCCACTGCACCCGCCGGAACGAAGTGGTATAAGATCATGGACACTTTTGAGGATCAGTCCTTCCTGGCGGAGCCGGTTCTGATCCGCGACGCACAGCAGATTCATGTTCCGGGAAGAACCATTCAGATTCTGTGCAACATGCCGGAGAAGCCGGTGAAGGAAGCAGCCGGTGCGAACACGAAAGAGGCCGCTCATGCCGAATAAGAATGAAGAACAGACACCACTGACACTGGAAAAGACGCTGGGCCACCTGAAAACCATCACGCTGCATAAGCTGCTCGTGGCCAGAGGCTGCTTTGCCGTAGGTCTTGTTTATCAGGGCCTGACACATGATCTGTCCAAATATGCGCCGACGGAATTTCTCGTCGGCGCGCGCTACTATCAGGGCAACCGGAGCCCGAATAATGCAGAGCGCGAGGAAAAGGGCTTTTCACAGGCGTGGATTCATCACAAGGGGCGCAACCGGCATCACTATGAATACTGGTATGACTATGCGCTGAATCCGGCTGAAATCGACCAGAAAGCCAATCCATCCGGCACCGTTCCGGTCAAGATGCCTGGACGCTATGTCGTGGAAATGTTCATGGACCGCATTGCGGCCTGCAAGGTTTATAAAGGAGCGGCGTATACGGATTCTGATCCGCTGGCATATTTCTGCAGCCGGCATTCACAGGAGAAAATGCATCCGGAGACGGCCGCGCTCTTAAAGAAGCTGCTGATCATGCTTTCCGAGGAGGGAGAGGAAAAGACCTTCGCATACATCAGACAGCATCTTGTTCGTTAAGGGAGAAAGAACAGCATGATTTTTGCAGATAAGAACGAAACGGCAGAGCGTTTTATCCGCTATGCCTCCATCTGTACACAGTCTGAAGAAAATGTGCCGGATACCCCGTCGACAGCCATACAGCGGGATCTGGCCATTCTCCTGTACAGGGAACTTCAGGAAATGGGCGCCTCCGACGTCGTCTATGATGAAGAGAAGTGCTACGTCTACGCGACACTTCCCAGCAACCTTCCGGTGGATGATGACATGCGAAAGAAGCTGGCGGGCCGCAGCGACACGACAGCCAAGCGCAGGACGAATCTGGCGCCGATCATCGGTCTGGCTGCCCATATGGATACGTCCAATGCGGTCTCAGCCAGCGAGGTGCATCCCCGCAGAGTTGACTGCTATGACGGTGGAGTGATCCAGCTGAATGAGAAGGACGGGATCCGTCTTGATCCGGCGGAATTCCCGGATCTGAAGGATCAGGTCGGCGCGATGCTGGTTGTGACCGACGGCACTTCCGTTCTGGGCGGCGATGACAAGGCGGGCATCACCCAGATCATGGAGCTTTTCCGCTTTTACTTAAGCCACCCGGAGTTTCCCCACGGCACGGTGCGGCTGATGTTCACACCCGACGAAGAGGTCGGCAACGGCACATTGAACGTGGATTTTGAACAATTCGCCGCCGACTATGCCTACACTGTGGACGGCAGCACAGTCGGCGAGCTGGAGTACGAGAACTTCAACGCGGCCGGCGCCAGAATCATCCTGCACGGTCTGTCTACCCACCCCGGTGATGCGAAGGACAAAATGCGCAATGCCCTGCAGATGGCGATGGATTTTCATGCGCTGCTGCCGGAGCGTGAGCGCCCGGAGCACACAGAGGGCTATGAGGGCTTCTTCCATCTGATCTCCATGGACGGCACCTGCGATGAAGCCCATATGGAATATATCATCCGGGATCATGACCGGGCACGCTTTGAAAAGCGCAAGGAACAGATGCGGGAGGCTGCGGCAGAAATCGCACGGCGATACGGTGAGGGCACCATTGATCTGATGGTGGAAGACAGCTACTACAACATGGCTGAGAAGATTCTGCCGCATCCGGAACTGATTGAATCGGCATCGAAAGCCATCAAGGATTCGGGACTTATTGTTAGGACACAGCCGATCCGCGGCGGGACCGACGGATGCAGGCTGTCCTTCTCGGGCATTCCCTGCCCGAATCTGGGAACCGGTGCCTATCACTATCACTCCCGCTATGAATATGTCAGTGTCGATGAAATGGTTAAGGGCGTTGAAGTGCTGGCGCGCATCATCGGCGAATTCGCAAAGTATCAGCTCAATGATGAGTAAGTAAGGTAAGTATGAAGTCTTCTGTTAAATTTGATCGTGAAGCATCCGCACAGGAAGCCGGGCGCCAGGCTGAGTTTATTGAGAAGGACAAGGTGCTTGTCCGCGCTCTTACCGAAAAGCTCGGCCGCAGGCCGACCGCCTGCACTGTGACCTTCGGATGCCAGATGAACGCCAAGGATTCTGAGAAAATTGCGGGTATTCTGCGGGATGTCGGTTATGAGCTAACAGATTCCGAGGAGGCGGATTTTGTCATCTATAATACCTGTACTGTCCGGGATAACGCGGATCAGCGGGTATTCGGCCGGCTCGGCCGCATCAGTCATTTCAAGAAGAAAAATCCGGACATGAAGATCGCGCTCTGCGGCTGCATGATGCAGGAAGCACAGAACGTGGAGAAGATCCGCACCAGCTATCGCTATGTCGACCTTGTCTTCGGAACGCATAATCTGTTCCGCTTTCCGGAGTATCTGTGCGGTGTGCTGGAGGGCGACGGCCGGATCTTCGAGATCTGGGACAGCACAGACCGGATCGTGGAGGCACTGCCTTCCGAGCGGAAATATACCTACAAGTCCGGCGTCAATATCATGTTCGGCTGCGACAACTTCTGCACCTACTGCATCGTTCCCTATGTCCGGGGACGCGAGAGAAGCCGCGAGCCGAAGGAAATCCTCCGAGAGGTCGAGGCGCTTGCCGCCGACGGAGTCACCGAGGTCATGCTGCTGGGACAGAACGTCAATTCCTACGGAAAGGATCTGTCCGAGCCGTGTTCCTTTGCCCGTCTGATTGAGGAAGTTGCCAAGGTGCCCGGCATCCGCCGCGTGCGCTTCATGACACCTCATCCGAAGGATTTCTCCGATGAACTGATTCGAACGATCCGGGATTATCCGAACATCGCAAGGCATGTGCATCTGCCGCTGCAGTCCGGCAATTCCGGCACCTTGAAGCGCATGAACCGGCACTATACGAAAGAACAGTACATCGCGCTGGCGCAGAAGATCCGCCGGGAGATTCCGGACGTTTCCATCACCGCAGACATCATTGTCGGCTTCCCAGGTGAGACGAAGCTGGAGGCCATGGATACCGTAGACGTTGTCCGCACGCTCTGCCTGGACAATGCCTACACCTTCATCTATTCGAAACGCCAGGGCACGCCGGCCGCTTCCATGCCGGATCCGGTGTCTGAGGAAGAGAAGAAGGAGACCTTTGACCTGGTACTTTCTGCTGTGCAGGAATGTGCCAGAGAGCGCTCTCAGGCTCTGACAGGACGCGTCTTCGAAGGCCTGGTGGAAGAGGTCAATGAACAGGATGAGCACTATGTGACAGCCAGACTCTCCAATAACATGCTGGTTCATGTTCCCGGAGATCCGTCCATGATCGGAAAGTATTATCCGGTCCGGCTGATTGAGTGCAGAGGATTTTATTTCTTCGGAGAGATCGTCTCCGGAAGTGAGGAAAACAGTGCCACAGATCAGTGAAGTTTCACCTATGATGCAGCATTATCTGCAGACCAAGGAGGCCTATCCGGACTGTATTCTTTTCTACCGCCTCGGTGATTTCTATGAGATGTTTTTTGAGGATGCCGAGACGGTCTCGAAGGAGCTGGAGCTGACCCTGACCGGAAAAGCCTGCGGACTGGCTGAGCGCGCCCCCATGTGCGGCGTGCCTTTTCATGCTGCGGACACGTATATCTCCAGACTGGTGGAGAAGGGCTACCGGGTCGCCGTCTGTGAACAGGTAGAGGACCCGCGCCTGGCCAAAGGCATGGTGAAGCGGGAAGTGACGCGTATTGTCACACCCGGAACCAATATTGATATGTCTTCCCTCAAGGAAGGACAGAACAATTATATTTTCTGCAT
>JAFTFP010000049.1 GCA_017449485.1 Lachnospiraceae bacterium | reverse complement strand
GTAATCTCATACTCATCCCACATATAGTGAATCTGCGTATCAATCTGTTCCTCGATGTGTTCCTTCCGGGTAGTCAGGCGGACAAGCTCTTTCTCGAGACCACTGATGGTATCAGACAGTCTGCCTCTGGACTCATAGACTTCGCGCTGACGCGTTGTCATCTGCGCCTTCTCCTGCGTGCTGGCCTGCAGCGTCTGCTCATCCTCGTCCTGCACGCCGTGGGAAGACTCGATGGTCTTCCGGGTCTCTTCAATATTCTTTTCCCGGAAGGCAATGTCCTCTTCACATTTCTTCAGATTTTCAAGAATTTCCTGCAGCTCCGCCTCACTGCGCTGCACTTCCTCGTCAATACGGGAAAGATTCTCAGCGGCAAAGCTCTCCTTCTGCCGGATTTTGCTGATCTCGATATCCCAGGAGGATACAACCGCGGCCTTCTGCTCTTCTTCCTGCCGCAGGACCTCCAGCTGACTCTGCTGCTGTGCAGCAGACTGGCCTGCTGCGTTTTCAAAAGCGACCGATTCCTCCAGCGCGGCAGCGATCTTCTGCTTCTCCTCGCGGATTTCCTCTGTCTTTTTCTCAATGGAAGCGCTCTCGTCCCGAAGCAGTTCCAGATCATCCGCGGCGCTTTCCTTCTTCTCCTGTTCCTGAATAATATTCACACGGGTTGTGTTCTGCTCCAGGAACCTGGACTGCAGTGTCATCCGGATGGTCTCAAGTCTTGCGCGCAGATTGTTTCGCTCGGCCTTGGTATCTTCAATGACCTTCCCCAGTCTGTCCGCCTCGGTCCGCCATCTCTTCACCTTTTCTTCGAGTTCCGCCATCTCACGTCTGCGGCCCAGCAGATTGCTGCTGTTTCTGAACGCACCGCCGCTGATGGCACCGCCCGGCGCAAACAGTTCACCTTCCAGCGTCACCACACGGACCATGTGATGGAATTTAGCCGTTGCTTTCACGGCGTGATCAAAGGTGTCGACAATCACCACTCTGCCGAGCAGCGCCGCCGCCACATCCTGAAACCGGTCCTCTGTCCGTACCAGCTGATCCGCCATGCCGATCACGCCAGGCTCCTTCAGAATCTCTCTGGCTTTGAATTCCTGCTGATTCCGGATGGTCGTCAGAGGCAGGAAGGTCGCACGGCCTCCCTTTTCTCTCTTCAGCATCTCGATCATGCGCTTGGCGGTCGCCTCATCTTCCGTAACCACATTCTGAATGTTGCCGCCCAGCGCCACCTCGATCGCTGTCTCATACCTGGAGTCTGTCTTGATCAGATCTGCGACGACGCCGATCAGACCCGGCTCCTGATGTTTGTGCTCCATGACGCGCTTGACGCTGTTTCCGAAGCCTTCATATCGCTCTGTCAGATTCGCCAGCGAGTCCAGTCTCGCCTTTTCCTGCTGGTAGGAAAATTCAGCCGCGCGCATCTGTTCATCCGTCTGTGAAAGAACAGTCTTCTTGCCTGCAATGGATTCCTCCACTGCAGCTTTCTCCGCATTCAGGTCTTCAATTTCCTTCGCGAGCGCGTCAAAACGCGCCTGCAGGTCCTGAATAACCTCGTCCTGGCGGCTCTCGTCTGTCCGGACCTGAACCAGTCTGCTGGTCAGTTCGGCCTTGCGCACAGCCATCTGCTCTTCCTGGGTGGTCAGGGATGCCAGCCGGGATTTGATGGCTGCCCGCTCATTCAAGGTTCGCAGAATCGCATCTTTTTTCTCATTGATCTCATCGGAAAGACTCCGGATCCGTTCCGCCAGCTCCTGTTGCGCGCTGGCAGCTTCTTCACGCTGTGCAAGCAGTCCCGCAAGATCTGCATCCACGGCATTCTTTTCTCCCAGAATCCTGTCTTTTTCAGCGTTGTGCCGCGCCAGCTCTTCCGTCACGGCATTCTGACGCTGCCTCATGTGTTCCGCGCTGGTTCTGGCCGAGTTGATCTGCTCTTCGTAGAGCTTGATATCGCCTTCCAGCTGTCCGCGGATCAGATTTGTGCGGGAGATTTTGTCGCGCATCTGCGTGATCAGCGCATCCAGCTCTGCCAGTCTCTCCTGAATGTGGTCATATTCCACATTAGCAGCTTCATACTGCGTCTTCGCGGAAGTCAGGTCCACCTGCGCAATTTCCAGATTCCTGCCCAGCTGGTCCAGCTCCTCCGTCACCTGCTTGTGCTGCAGCAGAAAGCAGTTGACATCTGCTGTTTTCAGCTCTTCCCGCTTCCTGAGATAGATTCTTGCCTTTTCAGACTGCCTCTCCAGCGGGCCGACCTGCTTCTCCAGCTCCTGCAGAATATCCGCCACACGAACCAGATTGGCCTGTTCATTTTCAAGCTTCTTGACAGACTGCTCCTTGCGCCGCTTGTATTTTACGATGCCGGCCGCCTCGTCAAACAGCTCACGCCGGTCCTCCGGCTTGTCGGAAAGGATCTTGTCGATCTGGCCCTGTCCGATGATGGAGTAGCCTTCCTTACCGATACCGGTGTCGTAAAACAGTTCATTGACGTCACGCAGTCTGCACTGCACGCCATTCAGCAGATATTCGCTCTCTCCGGAGCGGTAGATCCGTCTGGCTACCGTCACTTCCTCGTAATCCACCGGCAGCTTGTGGTCTGAATTATCCAGTGTGATGGCCACATAGGCAAAGCCGAGCGGCTTTCTCAGTTCTGTGCCCGAGAAAATGACATCCTGCATGGATGCGCCGCGCAGCTGCTTGACACGCTGTTCTCCAAGTACCCACCGGACTGCGTCCGCGACATTGCTCTTGCCGCTGCCGTTGGGTCCGACGATGCCTGTGATTCCGTTGTGGAATTCAAACCGCATTTTGTTCGCAAAGGATTTGAATCCCTGTATTTCGATGCTCTTCAGATACATTTAATAAACCGTCCTATGCCTCATAGTGCTCGAGCGCATGGCGCGCTGCGGCCTGTTCAGCACTTTTCTTGGATTTTCCCTGTCCGGTTCCGGATACATTCCCGTTGATCAGGACCTGGACAGTATAAACCGGCGCATGGGCCGGTCCCTGTCTGTCAATGAGTTCGTAAGCGATGATTCCGCCCGTTTTCTGCACCTTTTCCTGCAGCTGTGACTTGGAATCCAGGAAGCTCACGGCTTCCGGATCCTTGAGAATAAACTGCATGATAAACCGCTCTGCCTGCTCAAGGGATCGTCCGCTGTCCAGATAGATCGCTCCGATCAGCGCCTCCGTAATGTCGCAGAGAATCGAGCTCTTGCTGCGTCCGCCGCCGGCTTCTTCTCCCCTGCCCAGTCTGAGATACGCAGGCAGTCCCAGGTCCCT
>JAFTFP010000048.1 GCA_017449485.1 Lachnospiraceae bacterium | reverse complement strand
CAGTGAAGTCCTCGGCCAGCCGATCATAATCGCGCCCATCACCAGACTGATAATGGCGGAAAAGACCTGTCCTCTCTTGATCTTCTTCAGATTTGCTTTCATTCTTTCTACCATTTGTGCACCTCCTGTGTTTCAAGTTCTTTCACAGCGCCTTTTATAACGGATATGACGCAGCCTGCTTCTGATTACTCAGAGACAGCGCCTGCCTCCCCGGCTTCGCTCTCCAGAAATCCGTCCAGAACCGCGTAGATCTCCTCGCGTCCGGACTTGGTCTCGCCCGACCACGGAATCACCTTGATCGAGACCTCCTGACTCAGCCGGCTCTTCGCTGCAAGCGTCTGCGCGATCATCTTCTGCTGCTTCACCAGCTGAGAGCGCTTGATCTTGTCCGCCTTGGTGGCAATGACATAGGGATGAAAGCCCGCCTGCAGAATCCAGTCGTACATCATCGCGTCGTTTTCAGAAGGCTCATGCCGGATGTCGACCAGCAGGAAGACGGCGCGCAGCTGGCGGCTCGAATGCAGATAATTCTCGATCATCCTGCCCCACTGCTCCTTCACCTTCACACCCGCCGTCGCGTAGCCGTACCCCGGCAGATCCACCAGATAAAGCGCATTATTGATATTGTAATAATTGATCGTCTGCGTCTTGCCCGGCTGCGCACTGGTCCGCGCGTAGGACTTGCGGTTCATCAGACCGTTGATCAGCGTCGACTTGCCCACATTGCTCTTCCCGGCAAAAGCAAACTCCGGGAACTTCGTGTCCGGCAGCTTGCTGGTGATGCCGCAGACGATGTCGAGATTTACATTGTGAATTACCATAAAAACCTGTTTCTCCGGGGTCGGATATATATTGACTTATTAGGTCAAAATCCGATTCGCCGGCTTATTCTCCGGCGGCGGCAGATCCTGCACCGCGGCGTTCCTTGCGGTCACCGCCCAGAACACCCTCCAGGATGGCCTTTACGCCGCCGCTCTCCGCATTTTGCCTGTGGCTAAGGCGCGGCTTGCCGGTGCCCTCGACCGCCTCCTTGGTGATGACGCATTTCTCGATGGTCTCGTCGGAGGGGATCGTGTACATCACGTCCATCATCACCTTCTCGAGAATCGAGCGCAGGCCTCTGGCGCCGGTCTTGCGCTGCATGGCCAGCTCAGCCACGGCGTCGACCGCGTCGTCGTCAAAGGACAGATCCACGTCGTCCATCGAGAAGAGCTTCTGATACTGCTTGATCAGCGCGTTCTTGGGCTCCTTCAGAATCCGGACCAGGGCTTCCTTGTCGAGGCCGTCCAGGGAGACCACCACCGGCACACGGCCGATGTACTCGGGGATCAGGCCGAACTTGACCAGATCCTGCGGGAGTACTTCCTTTAAGAGGCTGCCGATCTCCTTATTTTCCTTGGAGTTGACCTTTGCATTAAAACCGATCGCGCGGTAATCCGTGCGCTCGTCGATGATTTTGTCCAGGCCGTCAAAAGCGCCGCCGCACAGGAACAGGATGTTGGAGGTGTCGATCTGAATCAGCTCCTGCTGCGGGTGCTTGCGTCCGCCCTGAGGCGGAACCGATGCCATGGTGCCCTCGACGATTTTAAGGAGCGCCTGCTGCACGCCCTCGCCCGAGACATCGCGGGTGATGGAGACGTTCTCGCCCTTTTTCGAGATTTTGTCGATCTCATCGATGTAGATGATGCCGATCTGCGCGCGCTCGATGTTGTAGTCCGCCGCCTGGATCAGCTTGAGCAGGATGTTCTCCACATCCTCGCCGACATAGCCGGCTTCCGTCAGTGTCGTCGCATCTGCGATGGCAAAGGGCACGCCGATGATCTTGGCCAGCGTCTGCGCAAGATAGGTCTTGCCGGAACCGGTCGGGCCCAGCATCAGGATGTTGCTCTTCTGCAGCTCAACGCCGTCGCTCTCGCTCACCTTGCTGCTTTCCTGCTGATAGCGCACGCGCTTGTAATGGTTGTAAACCGCGACGGAGAGAACCTTCTTGGCCTCCTCCTGTCCGATTACATACTCATCCAGGAATTTCTTGATTTCTTCAGGCTTGAGCAGCTTGAATTCTTCCTTTTCGGAAGCGCCGCTGCTGCCCTGCTCGCTGGCGTCCGCCTCATCAATGATGTCCTGGCAGATGCCGACACAGTCTTCACAGATAAAGACGCCGTCCGGCCCCGAAATCAGTCTGCTTACCTGATTTTCCGTCCGCCCGCAGAAGGAACAGCGGTGCGGCGGGGTAATCCGCCTGTCATTAGCCATTCATGGCCTCCTCAATCTCTTTTCTGGTCTCATAGATATGATCAATGAGGCCATACTCCAGTGCTTCCTTCGCTGTCATCCAGTTGTCACGGTCCGTGTCGCGCACCAGCTCCTCATAGGTACGGCCGGTGTTCTCAGCCAGAATCCGGTTCATCTGCTCTTTGATCCGGGCCATGTGTGCCGCCTGAATGGCGATGTCGCTGGCCTGGCCCTGGGTTCCGCCCAGCGGCTGGTGAATCAGGATTTCAGAGTGCGGCAGAGAGAAGCGCTTGCCCTTCGTGCCGCCCGCCAGCAGGAACGCGCCCATGCTCGCGGCCATGCCGACGCAGATCGTCGACACATCGCACTTGATGAACTTCATCGTGTCATAAATTGCCATGCCGGCAGAGATCGATCCGCCGGGGCTGTTGATGTAGAACTGAATATCCTTCTCCGGATCCTCGCCCTCCAGATACAGCATCTGTGCGACAATCAGCTCAGCGGAGGTGTCCGTCACCTCGTCGCCCAGCATCACGATCCGCTCCTTTAAAAGACGGGAGAAAATATCGTATGACCGCTCGCCCTGGCCGGTCTGTTCCACAACATAAGGAATTAAATTCGCCATTTCTTAAGCATGTCCTCCTTTATATAAAATCGCCGCAGGCACAATCGGGCACCTACAGGCCGATTATCCCGCAGCGATTTATCGCAGGCCTTCCGGCCTTTCTGTTTCTGAATTAAACTTACAGCTTACTCTTCAGCAGCCTCAGCCGGTGCTTCCTCAGCCTTCTCCTCGGCCTTCGGTGCGTCGACCTCAACCGCATTGTCGGTGATGAAGGTCACAGCCTTCTGAACTGCCAGATCCATCATCATGGTCTCTTTCTCGGCTGCCATGATCTCGCGCACGCGCTCGATGTCGATGTGATACTGGTCAGCCATCTTCTGCAGCTCTGCCTCGTACTCTTCCTCGGTCGCAGTGATGTTCTCCTGCTTAGCGACCTCCTCGAGGGTCAGACGAGTGCGGATTCTCTTCTCCGCGTTCTCCTTCATGCTCTCAACCATGGACTCTCTGGTGGAGCCGGTGTACTGCATGTACTGCTCCATGGAAAGGCCCTGCATCTGCAGCTGCTGAGCCATCTGATCTACCATCTGCTCCTGCTGTGTGCGCAGCATGGGAGCCGGGATCTCGATCTTCGCAGCGGCTGTGACAGCGTCCACTGCGCGGTTCTCCTTCGCCTGCTTAGCAGCGTCTTCTTTTCTCTTCAGGATGGTCTTCTTCACATCCTCGCGGTACTCCGCCATAGTGGAGAACTCACTGACCTCATCTGCAAACTCGTCGTTCAGCTCAGGCAGGATCTTCTCCTTGATTGCCTTGACAGTGCACTTGAAGACCGCCGGCTTGCCAGCCAGATTTGCTGCGCCGTAGTTCTCCGGGAAGGTAACGT
>JAFTFP010000047.1 GCA_017449485.1 Lachnospiraceae bacterium | reverse complement strand
GGTCACACCGGCTTCACGAAGCTGTTTGCGCAGCTCGGTATCCTGTGCAACGGTCAGGCCTCTGTGGTCAACCAGAACGATGGACTGAGCGCCGTCGATTCTCTCTGCAATTTCCTGTACGACAGGCTGCTTTAATTCAACCTTTGCCATTTCTTACCTCCTTATAGATTTTATGAGCCGAAGTGTAAGAACGCATCATCAGAACTTCAATAAAAAACGCTCTTCCGCCGTCGGACGAAAGAGCGATCATTTCATCTCATTGCTGATCCATGAAAGATCTTACCTCATCCTCGGCAGGTGATCTTCCTTTACGCCCTGAACCGGGCACCTGCTGTCTTCGGCTGGTTTATAACCTTGGATACTTTACCACCTCTTAAGATTTCCGTCAAGTGGTAATTTCCTTTATCTTCTGCTGATGACCCCGTCGTCATCAATGGCTGCACCAGGCGACATGGCCCGCATTTCATCCAGCACGCGCTGTTTCTCCGCACCGTCCAGAAGGTTCACCGACGTATTGGCCTGAAGACACGGGACAAAGCGCAGCGTTTTCAGCGACTGTGTGGAAGGTTCGAAAACTGCCTGCAGCACACCGGTATCCACTGTAAAAGAAGTGAAATAGAAATTGCCCAGGCTGTATGCTACCGGCATCTCTCCGATATAATCTATCCGCTGCAGAATATGCGGATGCGCGCCGACAATCAGATCTGCGCCGGCAGCGGCAATTTCCGGTCCGAGCTGCTCTTGCCCCCAGTCCAGCTGAGTGGTTTTTTCAGTTCCCCAGTGAACGGTAACAATGACAAAATCTGCCAGTTCCTTCGCTTCCCGGATCCGCTGACACAGCAGTGCCGAGTCATAGCAGCGGAAAACACCCGGCGTTGTCTCTGTCGCTGCCTTCGTGTCCGGTACGCCGTCCTGTTCGATCCGCGTGGCATTTAAAACCGCCACAGTCATGCGCGCATGGGTGCCGTCCTCCTTCGTGCTGTCCAGATAAAAGAAGGCAGTAGAAGAAGCTTCTGCAAGCTGTGCGCCGGCTCCCAGATACGGGATGCCGCGCTCCTGCAGCGTCGAGAGCGTGTCCAGCAGGCTTGTCTCGTCGAAATCATAGGTATGATTATTGGCCAGCGTCACCAGATCCGCGCCGATGTCCTTGAGCCAGTCCGCATTCTGAGGATGTGCGCGGAAGGTATAAGTCTTCCCCGGTGTGGGCGTCCCCCGGTCTGTATACGGGAACTCGTTGTTTACAATAAAGACATCCGAGCCGCGCAGCAATGAAAGGAGCTCCGCTCCGAAGCACTGCGCCGCCCCGCCGCGCTGTTTTGCCGCCGCACCGGTTGCGTAATATTCATCAAACAGAATATCTCCGGCGAAGCTGAACGTGACCGCGTCATCATCGTCCGACACCAGAAAATTTCCGCCGGCGCCCGTCACCGGTCCGCTGTAGGTTCCATCTACTGCGACCAGCCCCTCCGGGAGCGGATCTGCTTCCGGTTCTTCTTCCGGCACAGGCACTTCCTCCTCTGCCGGAGCCGGTTCCTCCGGGATGGGTTCTGCAATCAGCTCCACAGGCTCTTCTCCCGCCTGAATTCTGGAGCCCTCTGAAAACAGGAAGAGCCCCGCGAATCCGATCAGGATGACCAGAACCAGTGTGATTACAAATTGCAGGATGTGTTTCAACATAACTTTCTCTCTAAGAATCAATCCAAAAATCTCCCGGCAGGCTCCGTAGCCTACCGGGAGATCCTCCCCGACCGTTACCGGTCCGAATTAATATCTGTTTGCGATAATCTTTACGCCGGGGC
>JAFTFP010000046.1 GCA_017449485.1 Lachnospiraceae bacterium | reverse complement strand
GAACAGCCCGGTTTCTTGAGCTGAAAATAGTAAATGATCTCGTCGCTTGTCGGAATTTTGCCCTTGAGGATATCGCGAAGCAGCTGCCGGGTTACGATGCCCTGGCGGTGCTTTTCTTCGTAGAGGTACTGACGCCCGAGGTGGACGGAATCGGTAAAGTCCTGACTGCTCACTTCTTTATACGTAAACAGTCCCAGAGAATGATAGTGCAGGCACAGTTTGGCGAGATTGTGCCGCAGCCGCAGTGCGCGTACAACGCGTCCAAAGCCGGCGTGGTTCAGCTGACGAAGTCGCTCGCCATTGAGTGGGCGAAGCGCGGCGTGCGCGTCAACAGCATCAGCCCGGGATATATCGGCACAGACCTGGTGCTGAGCTCCGAGACGCTGATCCCGCTGATCGAGAAGTGGAACGCGATGGCGCCGATGGGCCGGCTCGGCAGGCCGGAGGAGCTGCAGTCGATCTGTGTCTACCTCGCTGGCGACACCAGCTCGTTTACCACAGGCTCCGACTTTATTGTTGACGGAGCCTTCACCTGCTTCTGAGGAGAGGCAGGGCGGCATCCGGACGAAGTGGATTCACTCCTTCTTCCGCGCCATGACCTCGGCTCTGGAGAAGAGCTTATACTTTGCATCCGTGCGAAGCGGATGCAGCTTGCCCCGGCGCATCAGATCATCAATATTCTGACGGGAACAGTTTAGAATACTGCATGCTTCTGATGCACTGACGACGCGATTCTGCAGGAAGCTGCTCAGTACTTCTGCCGATAACGGGATTGATACTCCGTGTCTGAACAGGTCCTGGTGAGGAATCATTGCCTGATCATTCCAATAAATACCGTAGCCGTCCGGCTGGACTTCAACCTTGTTAAATCTTTCCTGATTTATGAGATACGGAGTACAGGCGGGCGGTGCCGTTTCTTCGACATCCACGATTTTGGCAGCGCCGTTGCGAAAAAAAACGAGCAGCTTCGGTGACGCCAGAGGAACCACCTCTTCCACCAGGGTGTACCATCGTCGGATCAGGAGTTCAGGAAGCTTGTCGGAGGATATTTCTTCGAGATAACAGTCGTCCTGCTCACAGCGGCCCATGGAGAGCATCAGAAGCGGAAACTCATCATATTCATACAACCCGTTTTCTCTCAGAATCTGACCAATGTTCTGCCGGTCCTGAGGAACGATGCGCTGATGTACGAAGCGACGGCTCCAATGACTGTCGATACTGTTGTCTCCGCGATCGGCAAAGGAAGACAGCATTGCCGGCACATCCCAGCGGCTCACACCGTCAGAAAGCTCGATATGGAATGTTTTGGACAATTCATGATAAATCAGATATCCGAGAACCCTTTCCTGCGCGGCTGATTCATCTTTGATTGCGAAGATTCTCATAAACCTGCCACCTCCTCCAAATCATTTCCCAAGTATAATCAAGACGCCTGCGGCTCAGCACATCCTCCAGTCCTTCCAGTATAAAAGAGCGGTCGCTCTCCTTCAGAGAGTTCAGACGAGGATATTGGCCGGCAGGTATCAGATGCAGATTATCCAAGGCTGAGTGAGAGCCGACAAAGCACTGAACCTTTTTATCAGCCATGACATCCTCCTTTTCCAGATCATCTTCCGAAGTACGGCAGAAGAAGGAGACACCGTGGTCAAAAAGCGGCGCCAGCCTGACAGTTTTCCGATGGGGATTGATCAGCACCTCGATATTGGCACCGTGACGGTCACGATTCAGAATCAGATAATCAGTGATCAGCATCTGATAGATATATTCAGTCCAGCCGCTTCGAATGCAGAAATCCAACGGAGATTCATTTTCCTGACGATTGGCAAGATAATAATCATCCAGAGCCGCTTTCTTCTCCCCACGCTCCCGGAAATCGTCCGATGCACACAACCAGGTACGGATTTGCTTATGATCAATTACAATATCGGCGTGAATCAATTGATAAGGAATATGAGGAATGTCAAGTACTGTCAGCAGCCGGTCTGCAATAATTTCATTTACTGATTCATGGCCGATCACTCCGTAAAAGGGGGTATAGTCAGAAAGCTTATAAAAGCGTTTCTTTCCGCCAATATCTTCCTGAGACTTCAAAAACGAGCCCGCTGTCCCGGAAGAATTACGGATTTTAGACCAGCTGAGATAAGTCAGATCCTGTGGGGTGTGGATTATCTGCTCCATATCTGAACCTCCTGAGAATAACGTACTGTAGAACTTGAAAAATGTCAAGATAAAACAGGGGCTGGCTTACGGGGCTTTTTACTTGCCGACTCCCGGCACATCTCACAATGGTCATGCATGGTATAATGAAAGGGATGTAATCAACCGTAAAATCCAGACTTACACGGTACAGTATGAAGATCATGGTCAGTGCCTGTCTGGCAGGCGAAAACTGTAAATACAACGGCGGGAACAATCTGAATGAGAAGGTGCTGGCGCTGCTGAACGGGGGCGAAGAGATCGAGGTGATCACTGTATGTCCGGAGGTGATGGGCGGGCTTCCGACGCCGCGCATTCCATCCGAGATTCAGGACGGCGTTGTGGTCAATCGTGCAGGAATCTGTGTGGACCGGGAGTTCCGGCTGGGTGCGCAGAAGTGTCTGAAGATTGCACAGCGTGAGCAGCCGGACCTGATCGTGCTGCAGTCGAGGAGCCCCAGCTGCGGCGTCAGGCAGCGGTACGACGGGACTTTTTCCGGCAGACTGATCGACGCACCGGGCGTGACAGCACAGCTGCTGATGGAAAACGGCTTCCGGGTTGTAGATGTGGAAGAATGGCAGGAGAAAAGCTTCCGGGTTGTGGACGTGGAAGAATTAACGGAGAACGGCTTCCGGGTTACGGATGTGGAGGAATGACAGCTTGAAGATTTATGAATTCGGCAATCCGGATGCAGATCTGGTATTGATTCAGCCTTCGGACGAGCAGGATCTGTCCGGTATGGAAAGTGAAGTAAGTCTGATTCGGGCGCAGGCGGGGCGGGATTTCCGCCTGATTGCGCTGCTGGTTGATGACTGGAACAGGGATCTGTCTCCCTGGGAGGCGCCGCCGGTTTTCGGGAAAGAGCCCTTCGGAAGCGGCGCGGAGAATACGCTGCAGAAGATCCTGAAAATTGTCCGGCAGGAGCAGCAGACAGGGGAACAGCAACTGGGGGAGCAGCAGACAGGAGAGCAGCAGACGGGTGTGAATTCCTGCCCGAAAACCTTCATCATCGGCGGCTATTCGCTGGCAGGGCTGTTCGCGCTCTGGGCGGCGTACCAGACGGATGCGTTTGCCGGCATCGCTGCGGCCTCGCCGTCCATGTGGTTCCCGGGCTTCGTGGATTATATGAAGGAGCACGAGATCGGCAGCAGGGCAGTTTATCTGAGCCTTGGCGACAAAGAAGAGAAAGCCCGGAATCCGGTCATGGCGACAGTCGGCGACCGGATGCGCGAAGCATATCAGTGGCTGCAGGATACCGGCATCGACTGCACACTGGAGTGGAACCAGGGCAATCACTTTAAAGAGCCGGATCTGCGGATGGCGAAGGCATTTCTGTGGGCGATGCAGAATATTCGATGAATTGTGGGAGAGCGAGCTCTTGCGATATCTGTTGATAGTATTCTTTTCTGTTTTTTCATATGCCGGGCTGATTCACGTTTTTACAACGGGCGGGGGACGAGACTTTCCGTTTCCACATCGTCGGGATTACAGGTGCGGTGGCTTTTTTGATCACACTGGCACTGGACATACATATGGTGAGCAAGACTTCAGGAGGAACCAAATCATGAAGACGATCACATTTCCTTATGCACATACGAATTATTCCTTAGAGGTACCGGATGAGACTGCGGTGCTGGTATCGCGCGTAGACGAGCTGGCCAGCGGAAATAATGGAGAATGCGGCGGCAGTTCTGTGGAGCTTCATGAAGAAGACTGCAGCGATCCCGCGGAGAGAAAAGGATGCCATGATGGTACTGCCATTGTGAGATCCGCCATGGAGCATCCCATCGGCAGTCCGCGCCTGCGCGAGCTGGCTGTTGGTAAGCCGGACTGCGTGATGATCATCAGTGATCACACGCGCCCCGTGCCGAGCAGAGATATTTTGCCGGAAATGATCCGGGAGCTGCGGGAGGGAAATCCGGAGATTCAGATTACACTGTTGGTAGCGACCGGTTTTCACCGCGCGATGCGTCCGGAGGAACTGGAGGCAAAACTCGGCTCCGCTCTTTACACTGAATTCCGGGACCGCATTGTGATTCACAACGCGCACGACCCCGCATCCAATGTAAAAGTGGGCCAGCTTCCTTCGGGACCGGACTGTATTCTGGACAAAGTCGCGGTCAACGCTTCCCTTCTGATCGCAGAAGGCTTTATTGAACCGCATTTCTTTGCCGGTTTTTCCGGCGGCCGCAAAAGCATCCTGCCCGGCATTGCAGATGCGGTGACGGTGATGGGAAATCATTGCTCCAAGTTTATTGATCACCCGCGGTGCCGCACCGGTATTCTCGAAGGCAATCCGATGCATGAGGATATGATTGCTGCGGCACGTATGGCACGGCTGGCTTTTATTGTGAACGTGGTCATTGATGAAAAACATCGAACCGTGGCGGCTTTTGCCGGAGATTTCGAGGAGGCACATTTAAAGGGCTGCGCATTTATTGAATCCTATGTGCAGGCACATCCGGTGCCGGCGGACATTGTGATTACAACCAACGGCGGCTATCCACTGGATCAGAACGCGTACCAGTCGCCCAAGGGCATGACAGCTGCGGAGGCGACGGTGAAGGAGGGCGGCGTCATTATCATGCTGGCTTCGTGCAGCGACGGCACGGGCGGCGAGGACTTCTATCATCTGATCGCGGATGAGCCGGATATTGAGACAGCCTATCAGAAATTCCTGGACACGCCGCAGAACGAGACGAAGCCGGATCAATGGTGCTCACAGATTTTTGCCCGCATCGCGCGTAAGTATACGGTGATCTTTGTCGCAGACCCGGAACAGCGGGAGATGATTGAGGGTCTGAAGGTTCGTTATGCTGCGTCGCTCGACGAGGCCTACCGTATGGCCCGAGCGCTGAAGGGCGAGGACGCCTCGCTGACATGCATCCCTAACGGGATCTCCGTGGTGGTGTCGTAGGAGGTAGATAAGGCGGATTTCGGTGGCGTTGCAGGGTGCAGCCACTGCCGATTCTGTACAGTGTGTAAGTATGCGCAGACTTTCTGACGTTTTAAAAGAAGAATACGGTGAGAAGGTTTACAAGCTGGCGTTGAGCTCCGGGTGTACCTGTCCGAACCGGGACGGGACGCTGGGCTATGGCGGCTGTACTTTCTGCTCGGAGGGCGGCTCGGGCGAGTTCGCCGCACATGCTGCGCCGATGGCGGAGCGGATTGAGGAAGCTCATGAAGCCATAACAGGGCAGACAGCGCCGATGGCGGAGCAGATTAAGCAAGACATTACGCGCCAGATTGAGGAAGCTGTCGGCAGGATTTCCGCCAAAACAAATGCATCCCGATACATCGCTTACTTTCAGTCATTCACGAATACTTATGGTGATCCGGAAAGGCTGCGGGCCTTGTATCTGGAGACCATCCGCAGGCCGGAAATTGCCATACTCTCGATTGGAACACGTCCCGACTGCATCGGACCGGAGATGATGCGGATTTTGACTGAACTCAATCAGATCAAACCGGTCTGGGTAGAGCTGGGCTTGCAGACGGCAAACGATGCGACTGCGGAGGCGGTGCACAGGGGCTACCCGTATGCTGTGTTTGAGGAGACCTATCATCGCTTGAAAAGCGCGGGTTTACAAGTAATTGTGCACGTTATTTTCGGATTGCCCGGTGAAACGAGGGATGATATGCTGAATACGGTCCGGAAACTGGCGGCATTGGAGCCTGCGCCGGATGGCGTGAAGCTGCAGATGATGCAGATTCTGCGGGGGTCGCAGCTGGCTGCGCAGTATGAGGAGCAGCCGTTTCCGCTGCTGTCGATGGAAGAGTATATTGAGCTTGTAATTGACAGCCTGCGGATTCTTCCGGAAGAGACGGTCATTCACCGCATGACGGGCGACGGGCCGCGCGCGCTGCTGATTGCGCCGCTGTGGTGCCTGGATAAGAAGCGTGTGCTGAATACCCTGAACCGGCGAATAAATGAAGAAGAGCTGCTGGACTGTAGAAAATAGTTGGTAAGCTGGTTCAGGCAGTACGCGGAGCAATCGTGTACGCGAAACAAACGAGGAGAAGACTGAAATGAGCAGACAACTTTACCTGGAGTGCTATTCAGGAATCAGCGGGGATATGGCTGTGGGCGCAATGCTGGATCTGGGCGCGGATCAGCAGGTGCTGGAACAGGTGCTTGCATCACTGCCGCTGGACGGATTCACGACGAAGATCACCACGGTGCAGAAGTCCGGAATTAACGCTTGCGACTTCGACGTCATCCTGGATGAAGAAAATCATGATCATGACATGGCCTGGCTGTTCGGAAGTGAGGCCGAGGAATTCAGACATGATCATGAGCACTTCCATGACCACGAAGAGCACGATCACCACCATGACCACGATCATGACCGCGTAGGCCATGACCACGAGCATCATCACGATCACGACCATCACCACGTTCATCGCACGATGAAGGAGATCCGAGAAATCATCGGAGCGGGGCAGATGACGGACGGTGCAAGAAGTCTGGCGCTGCGCATTTTCGAGATTATTGCGCAGGCGGAAGGCCAGGTGCATGGCAAAGCCCCGGAGGAAGTGCATTTCCACGAGGTTGGCGCAGTGGACTCCATCGTTGATATCGTCTCGTTTGCGGTCTGTTTCGACAATCTTGCCGGCAGTCTGGGAATTACCGATGTCATCGTTCCGACGCTGTATGAGGGAACCGGCACAATCCGCTGCCAGCACGGTGTCATTCCGGTGCCGGTGCCGGCTGTGACAGCCATTGCAGTTGCCAATAAGCTGCGGTTGCACATCATGCATGAGGCAGGCGAATTCGTGACGCCCACCGGCGCGGCGATCGCTGCAGCAGTCCGCACATCTGCGGAGCTGCCGGAAAGCTTTGAAGTGGTGAAGACAGGTCTGGGCGCCGGCAAGCGCGAGTACAAGCGGGCAGGAGTACTGCGCGCGATGATTATCGAGTGCGAGTGAAACGTGAGAATTGCAACAGTTAGATAATAGCCTTTACTGTTTCTGCTTCAGATCCTTTAGCTGATCTGCATATGCAAGGAGTCGAGGAATCATGTTCTTATCTGCCCGAACAGTCTGAACAAGCAAAAACAAATCTGGATCATCAGAAGAATGGATCGTTATGCTTGAAATGGCAGCATCATCAGTTGATCCATATAGATAGTCTGCCGATGTGGTGACATGCTCCCGCCACTTTCGCTTTCGCTTAGAAGTGGGGGCTTCCTGTTCGACAGCCTCTGCAGGCTGAGCATAAGCAGGCTATCCCCGCGTGCCCCGCGGTTCATATTTTACGCCCGATTACGGGCTTTTTTCTATGTCTCTATAGTATATCTCCATTCAGTCCTCAGGATGCGTCCCGGAGTCCTTTCATGAGCCTT
>JAFTFP010000001.1 GCA_017449485.1 Lachnospiraceae bacterium | reverse complement strand
TGGTATCATAAATAGAATATTATATCGGCTGTGATAAAGGAGAATCGGACACGATGAGCAGTGAAAACAGAATCCAGCAGAACATGTCGGAAGAGGAAATGCTCGCGGAACTTCTGCGCGTACAGCAGCGGGACGAGAAAATCCGGCGGATCTTCACCATCTTAAGCATTACAGCCTGCGTTCTTGTAATTCTTTCTGTCCTGATCCTGGTTCCGAGCTTCCTGCACGTGCTTGGAAATGCCAACCAGCTGATGCTCAATGCCAATCAGGTAGTAGAGAAATCCTTAAGTACGCTTTCCAATGCAGATGCTGCAGCGACTACGCTGAATCAGACGGTTGGAGAGCTGCAGACGTTCATGAATGAAAACAGCGGTAATGCTTCCGGCACCCTGGAGACGATTTCCCAGCTCGACATCGAAACCCTGAATCAGTCGATCACTGAACTCTCCCAGATTGTCGGCCCTCTGGCCAGAATGATGAGCGCATTCCAGTAAGGGAGGTAGAAGAATGAATGGAGCTGATGCAATTGTCAGATGTCTTCAGGAAGAAGGAACCGAGTATGTCTTCGGGTATCCGGGGGTAGCGATCTGTCCCTTCTATAACAGCATTCTTGATTCAGATATCCGGACCATCCTGGTGCGGCAGGAGCAGAATGCTGCGCATATCGCCAGCGGATGGGCGAGAATCACAGGAAAAACCGGTGTGGTAGCGGTTACCAGCGGCCCCGGTGCAACCAATCTGATCACCGGCATTGCGACGGCGTACGCGGACAGTATTCCCATGATCTGCATCACGGGACAGGTGGACAGCCGGCTGATGGGCAGCGATGTCTTCCAGGAGGCGGATATTTCCGGTGCCTGCGAGAGCTTTGTGAAGTACAGCTATATCGTCCGGGATGCAAAGGATATTCCGCAGATCTTCAAGGAAGCCTTTTATATTGCCTCCACCGGCCGCAAGGGTCCGGTGCTGATTGACGTGCCGATTGACATCCAGCAGTCCACGGTCAGAAGCTTCTCCTATCCGGAGGAAATCTCGATCCGTTCGTATAAGCCGACCGTCAAGGGACATGCAGTGCAGATCCGCAAGGTCATCGGTGAACTGGAAAAAGCGAAGAAGCCGATTATCTGTGTCGGCGGCGGTGTGCATCTGGCCGGCGCAGCAGAGGAAATTCGTGTTTTTGCCGAGAAAAACAATATCCCGGTGGTGTCTACCATGATGGGCTTGTCTGTCATGCCGACGGCGCATCCGAATTATTTCGGGATGGTCGGAAACAACGGGCAGCCGTTCTGCAACCGCGCCATGAACGACGCAGATGTCATTCTGATGGCGGGCGCGCGTGTCGCGGACCGGTCCATCAGTCAGCCGGATCTGATCACTTCCAACAAGGTGCTGGTCCATATGGACGTGGATCCCGCGGAAATCGGCAAGAACGCCGGACCGAACATTCCGATTGTCGGTGATCTGAAGGCGATCTTCGAGGAATTGAATAAAGAGGAGATCACCATTGAGGATGACAAGTGGGTCGAGTATCTGAGAAATCAGAAGAAGCAGGATGCCAAGATTTCCGCCGTCACCCGGGCTGTGGCCGGCGAGAAGAGAAGCACCGATGAGGCGGAAGGAACCGCGCCAGTGTGCGTGGATCCGAAGGAGTTTATCCGCCGGCTGTCTTCCGCCATGGAAGATACAGCCATCTATGTGGCAGATGTGGGCCAGAATCAGCTGTGGTCCTGCGCCAATGCCGTGATCCGCAAGGGCCGCTTTATGACCAGCGGCGGCATGGGAACCATGGGCTATGCGCTGCCGGCTTCCATGGGCGCGAAAATTGCCGGAGGCAAGCGCCAGGTTGTGGCAGTGTGCGGAGACGGCGGTTTCCAGATGACCATGATGGAACTGGCGACAGCACGGCAGTATGGGATCCAGGTGAAGGTGGTTGTCCTGAAGAACAACGTGCTCGGACTGGTGCGCCAGTATCAGCACTTCAACTACCATGACAGCTTCTCTGTGATTGATCTCTCCGGATCGCCGGAGCTGGATAAGATCGCGGAGGCCTACGGGATGGATTACATGAAGCTTTCGGACGAACCGGAGATGGGCCGAGTGATCGAGGCTTTCCTTTCAGATAAGCATTCGGTACTGCTGGAAGTGACGGTGGATCCGAACGAGGTCGCATGACAGACGCCGGACGAAGCCGGAAGGAGGCAGAACAATGAAAAGAATTTATTCTGTTTTTGTGGAGAACCGGTCCGGTGTACTTACGAAGGTGGCTGGGCTGTTCTGGAGAAGGTGCTTCAATATCGACTCGCTGGTTGTAGGCGAGACGGATAATCACGATGTATCCCATATGATTATCGTTTCCAGCGGTGATGAGCGGACACTGGAGCAGATCGAGAAGCAGCTTAATAAGAAGATCGATGTCATCAAGGTCAACACCTTTGACGCTGCCCAGGCTGTCACCAGAGAGCTGATGCTGGTCAAGGTGAAGTACAATCGCAGCAACCGGAAGGATATCATGGAGAACTGCGAGATCATGAATGCACAGATTGTGGACCTTTCCGGCAATCTGATGACGATTCAGATCTGTGATACGCCTGAGCGGGTTCAGATTTTCCTGGAAACGCTGAAGGGAATCAGTATCGTCGAAATTACCAGAACAGGAACCATCGCGGTTCCGAAGTGCAGAGAGCAGTAAGATACGGGGGCTGCACAAGAGGGGGAGACAGGTTGAAAATTGATGATCTTCTGATGCTGGCGAAGGAGCGGGGGGCTTCAGACCTGCATATCAATGTTGGTTCCAAACCGGCCATGCGGATTCATAATGAGCTGATCCGCATGGATGATCAGCAGCGCCTGATGCCCGATGACACGAAGGAGCTTCTGTTTTCTCTGCTGAGCGACGCACAGGCCGAGAAGCTGCAGGAGACCGGCGAATGTGATTTCTCTTTCGGCCGTCCTCAGATCGGACGGTTTCGCGTCAATATCTACCGGCAGCGCGGTACTTACGCCGCGGCCATCCGCATTATGAATACGGAGGTTCCAAGGCCGGAGGAAATCGGCCTGCCTCAGTCCATTATTCAGCTGACACAGAAACGAAGCGGACTGGTACTGGTAACGGGCCCCACAGGCTGCGGTAAATCCACCACGCTTGCCGCGCTGATCCAGCGGATCAATGAGACGCGGAGCGCGCATATTCTGACGCTGGAGGATCCGATCGAATATCTGTACCGTCATGATCAGTCTGTCGTGGATCAGCGGGAGATCGGGCTGGACACAGGCAGCTTTGCTGCGGCACTGCGGGCCGCTCTGCGCGAGGATCCGGATGTCATTCTGGTGGGAGAGATGCGGGACCTGGAGACCATCAGCACGGCGATCACCGCCGCGGAGACCGGTCATCTTGTCTTTTCCACGCTGCATACGATCGGCGCTGCGTCGACCATTGACCGGATTATCGATGTATTTCCGGATGGTCAGAAGGATCAGATCCGCGTGCAGCTTTCTTCTGTACTGGAATCCGTTATCTCACAGCGTCTTGTCAGACGGGCAGATCAGCCGGGGCGGACTGCTCTGTTTGAAATCATGCATGTCAACAATGCGATACGCAATCTGATCCGGGACAACAAGATTTTCCAGATTCCGGGAATCATTCAGACCAGCAGCAAGCAGGGAATGATTACAATGGACGAATCCCTGCAGCTGGCATACACGAAGGGGATCATTTCGAGAGACACCCTGCTGTGTTATGCATCGGATGCAATGCGTGCGCGGGTTCAGAATATCTGAAGGAATTCATGCCGGGAAATTTCAGGTTTCTTTATCTTGTGTCGGGCGCCTTAGCCGGCGTGCTGACAGAGATTCTTGTATCCAGAAAAACGAAGTCCTCCGCAGCCGGAGGGCCATTCCATGTGCGCACCGCTGTGTGCGGCGTGCTTTCTGCTCTTGTGTTTTCAGCCGCTGCGATCTGTTTTCCTGCAATTGGCCAGATTCGTGTTCTGCCGTTTTCGGTTCTTATGCTGGCCATTGCGATCTATGATGAAGACACACACCGGATTCCGAATGCATTGATTCTGCTGTCACTTATTCCCTTTGCGCTCACCTGTATTCCGATGCGGGATTATATGGAAGCGCTGCCTGGCGCGCTGCTGCTGGGCGGCGGCACCCTGGCAGTCACCCTGGCGGCAGACCGCCTGATGGGACGAAGTACACTTGGGGGCGGAGACATCAAGCTTCTGTTTGTGATCGGCCTGTATCTGAAAGCCGGCAAGGGCGTGCTGTGTCTGATGACGGCCTGCCTTCTGGCCCTGATTGGCATGGTGATCCGCCGTAAGAAAGTTCTTGCCTTCGGTCCGTACCTGTGCGCGGCAGCAATGATGTGTCTTTTCTTCGGAGATCTGATTCTTGACTGGTACATTTCCCTGTAGCAATGTTCAGGAACGCCGCGGCGTATTCTGATTGACTTTAGCGAGATGAAGCCTTAAAATTTCAATAATACGCTGAAAACAGAAAGGAGAGCGGAGAATATGCAGAGAAAGGTTTTTCAGCTGATCGTTGATAATACATCCGGTGTTCTGTCGCGAATTGCCGGTCTGTTTTCCCGCAGAGGTTATAATATCGATTCCATTACGGCCGGTGTGACGGCAGATCCCCGCTTTACAAGAATAACCATTGTGACCAGCGGAGATGACAATATTCTGGAGCAGATTGAAAAACAGGTTTCCAAGCTGGTGGATGTCCGGGATATCCATGAACTGAAACCGGAGGAATCGGTTTATCGTGAGCTGGCCATGATCAAGGTGCGCTGCAGTGCAGAGCAGAGGCAGGGCGTCATCGCCATCGCCAATATTTTCCGCGGCAATATCATTGATGTGGCACCGGAATCCCTGATGGTGGAAATCACCGGCAACCAGGGCAAAATTGATGCATTTCTGCGGCTTCTGGATGGTTATGAGATTCTGGAGCTGGCCAGAACCGGCGTGGCAGGACTTGGACGAGGCATTGATAATGTTCTGTATTTTGAGGAATCTGCTGATTCGCTGGATAAGTAAGGAGCGTTGTGCCGGTAACGGTGCTGCAATCATAAACGGATAAAGTTATCAAGATCACAGATCTATATAAGAGAGGAGAGCTATCATGTCAGAAGCAAGAATTTTCTATCAGGAAGACTGCAACCTGGACCTTCTTATGGGGAAGACCATCGCGATCATTGGATACGGCAGCCAGGGTCATGCACACGCCCTGAATCTGAAGGAATCCGGCGCGAATGTCATCATCGGCCTCTATGAGGGATCCAAGTCCAAGGCAAAAGCCGAGGCACAGGGACTGACCGTTTACAATACGGCTGAGGCTGCCAAGATGGCCGATATCATCATGATTCTGATCAATGATGAGAAGCAGGCTTCCATGTATAAGAAGGACATCGAGCCTAACCTGAAGGCCGGCGATATGCTGATGTTTGCGCACGGCTTCAATATTCACTTCGGACTGATCAAGCCGCCGGCAGATGTCGACGTAGCAATGATTGCACCGAAGGCACCGGGCCACACTGTAAGAAGCGAATATCAGGCGGGTAAGGGAACTCCTTGTCTTGTCGCTGTTGAGCAGGATGCGACCGGACATGCACTGGATCTGGCTCTGGCTTACGGCGCCGGTATCGGCGGTGCAAGAGCAGGCCTTCTGGAGACCACCTTCCGGACAGAGACGGAGACAGACCTTTTCGGTGAGCAGGCCGTTCTGTGCGGCGGTGTCTGTGCGCTGATGCAGGCAGGCTTTGAGACCCTTGTGGAAGCTGGATATGATCCGCGCAACGCATATTTTGAATGTGTTCACGAGATGAAGCTGATCGTAGACCTGATCTATCAGTCAGGTTTTGCCGGCATGCGTTATTCCATCTCCAACACCGCTGAGTACGGCGATTATATCACTGGACCGAAGATCATCACGGATGAGACCAAGAAGACCATGAAGAAGATCCTTTCCGATATTCAGGATGGTACCTTCGCGAAGGAATTCCTGCTTGACATGAGTGAGGCAGGCGGACAGGTTCATTTCAAGGCAATGAGAAAGCTGGCTGCAGAGCATCCGGCTGAGACGGTCGGCGCTGAGATCCGCAAGCTTTACAGCTGGAACTCGGAGGATGACAAGCTGATCAACAACTGATCGCGTTCTTTCTGAAACAGATCATATGGCTCCCCGGCCTTCTAAGCTGAGGGAGCCTTTTTTTCAGAGATTATAAGAGGAGAACAGCTTATGGGAATGACAATGACTCAGAAAATCCTTGCCGCCCATGCAGGGCTTGCATCAGTCAGTGCAGGCCAGCTGATTGAGGCGGATCTGGATCTGGTGCTGGGCAATGATATTACCAGCCCGGTTGCGATCCGGGAGATGGACCGCTTTTCCAGAGAGGGTGTTTTTGACAAAGATAAAATCGCGCTGGTGCCGGATCATTTTGTCCCGAATAAGGATATCAAGTCCGCTGAAAACTGCAAATGTGTCCGTGAATTTGCGCGCCGCAATGAAATCACGAACTATTTCGAAGTGGGCGAAATGGGTATTGAGCATGCGCTGCTGCCGGAGAAGGGACTGGTAATTCCCGGGGATGCCGTCATTGGTGCGGATTCCCACACCTGCACCTATGGTGCGCTGGGAGCCTTTTCCACCGGCGTCGGATCGACAGATATGGCCGCCGGCATGGCGACGGGAAAAGCCTGGTTCAAGGTTCCTTCAGCAATCCGCTTTGAGCTGAAGGGCGCCTTCGCACCCATGGTCAGCGGAAAGGATCTGATTCTGCACATCATCGGCATGATCGGCGTAGACGGTGCGCTGTATCAGTCCATGGAATTTACCGGTCCGGGCGTCGCCGCGCTGTCCATGGATGACCGGTTTACCATCGCCAATATGGCTATTGAGGCCGGTGCCAAGAACGGGATTTTCCCGGTGGATGAGAAGACGGTTTCCTATGTGGCCGCACACTGGAATGCACAGCAGCATCCGGGCGTGGGAGAAGGAGAAGAGGCCGTCCGGGCATATCTTGCAGAGCGCACCTTCCAGCCGGATGATGACGCAGCATATACGGCAGTCTATGAGATTAATCTGGATGAGATCCAGCCCACCGTTTCCTTCCCGCATCTGCCGGAGAACGCCAGAACGTTCGATCAGATCGAGGACATTCAGATTGACCAGGTCGTGATCGGTTCCTGCACAAACGGAAGAATTGACGATATCCGCACAGCAGCCGCGATTCTGAAGGGACGGCACGTGGCGCCGGGCATCCGCTGCATTATTATTCCGGCGACGCAGTCCATCTACCTGCAGGCATTGGAGGAGGGACTCCTGAAGACCTTTATTGAGGCCGGAGCAGTTGTTTCGACACCGACCTGCGGACCGTGCCTGGGAGGCTATATGGGCGTTCTCGCTGCGGGTGAGCGCTGTGTATCCACGACCAACCGGAATTTTGTCGGACGGATGGGAGATGTAACCAGCGAAATCTATCTGGCTTCGCCTGCGACAGCAGCCGCCAGCGCGATTGCCGGGAAGCTGACGGATCCCAGAACCATCGCGTAAGACAGATTCTAAGGTTTTGACGAGGAGGAACAGGATGGAAACAGCAAGAGGACGTGTTTTCCGCTACGGCGACAATGTAGATACAGATGTCATCATTCCTGCCCGCTATCTGGCAGCTTCCGATCCGAAGGAACTGGCAGCGCACTGCATGGAGGACATCGATCAGAGTTTTATTCATGAGGTAAAGACAGGCGATATCATCGTGGCCGACAAGAACTTCGGCTGCGGCTCTTCGCGGGAGCATGCGCCGATTGCCATCAAAGCGGCGGGCGTATCGTGTGTGATCGCAAGAACCTTTGCGCGGATTTTCTATCGCAATGCGATCAATATCGGACTGGCAATTGTGGAATGCGATGAGGCACCGGAGAAGATCAAGGCGGGCGATATTGTCTCCGTCAATTTCGATACCGGGGTCATCACAGACGAGACCACCGGCGAGACCTTCCAGGGACAGGCTTTCCCGCCTTTCATGCAGAAGATCATCGACGCCGGCGGACTGGTCAGCTACATCAATAATGAGCAGGCTTAAAGTCAGTCAGCAATCATTTTCAGTAATCAAAGACATGGCTGAAGGCGCCGGAGGCGGAGACGGGCTCACCTGCCGTATATAGATGCGAGGTGCTGCCCAGCGTCTGAATCCGGAACATGGCGATGTCGTGAATGCGCTTTTCCGCATTCAGAACCGTCACGGAGGAAGGCGCCAGATAAAAGCTCTGCGCCGCCAGAACCGGCGACATACCCAGAAGATGCGCCAGGATGACACAGATTACGCCGAGATGCGCGAAAAAAACCAGCGCGTCGTCATCATCGCCGTCGGTCTTTTCGGGATCACAGCGATAGAAGGCTTCTTCCCGTTGATATCCATATTGGGAAAGAACCTGATCAATCCCACCGAATACATCCGGAATATGAGCTTCATATTCCGGATTTGTTTTCAGGATCGGATCCTCATACCACTTCTTCCGGTCATAGAGAATTTCCTGTCTGGTCCAGTATTCAGGCATGAAATCCCACGGAACATCATTGGTCCTCCCCGGTGTCGGATCCTGGACTGGATAATAGTATTCTTTCAGCCAGGGCAGCGTCTTTCCGCTCATGCCAAGTTTATCCAGCGAGGGCGCCGCTGTACGGGCTGCTCTGCCCAGCGGGGATACATATACCGCGCGGATCTGATCCTTAAACCGAAGGACGCGCTCTGAGAGCAGCTCCGCTTCGCGGGCACCTTTTTCGGTGACAGAATCCACTACATAGTTCGGCTCGGCGTGACGGATCAGAACAAGACGCATAAGAATTCTCCTTGTGTGGTATAATGATGGTTGCTTTATTGTAATATAAGAAAAAGAGTGAGGCAAACAGTATGATCTCCTTTTTACAGGGAACGATTGAAGAAATAACGGATTCGGCTGTCATCATCGGCGTAGGAGGAATCGGCTTTCAGGTACAGATCTCTTCGGAAACGACCCAGCGCCTTTCCTCAATGGGACGGGGAGCAGAGGTCAGAATCTATACCTATACTTATCTTCGGGAGGATATGATTGCGCTGTTCGGATTCCTCAGCCGGGATGAGCTGGAGCTGTTCCAGCGGCTGATCACGGTCAGCGGGATCGGGCCAAAAGGCGGCCTCTCGCTGCTTTCAGCCTTTTCGGCAGATGATCTGCGGTTTGCAATTCTCTCCGGAGATGTCAAGACGATTTCCAGAGCGCCGGGCATCGGGAAAAAGACGGCGGAGCGGCTGGTGATTGAGCTGCGGGACAAGGTCAGCATGTCCGACTCAGATAATCATCAGGACCTTGCTTC
The DNA here is from genome assembly GCA_017449485.1 of Lachnospiraceae bacterium. GTDB lineage: Bacteria > Bacillota > Clostridia > Lachnospirales > Lachnospiraceae > CAG-791. Next base: position 457 of record JAFTFP010000001.1, on the reverse strand, counting down.
CTATGCGTCTGCCGGCGTGGGCATGGCTGACGCAGAGGGCTCAGCTGAAGCTGAGGCGATCGAAGCGCTGACGGCACTGGGCTACGCCCGCATGGATGCCGCGAAGGCGGTCAGAAAGGCTGCTGCTGAGGCCGGCGGAGATACAGAGGCGATTCTGAAGGCAGCACTGAAATATATGTTGTAAACACGATAAGTAAAGATAGGGCGGAATTCATGGAACGCAGAATGATAGAAACAACCTTTACAGAAGAGGACAAAAAGATCGAGGGATCTCTTCGCCCGCAGCTGCTGAAGGATTATATCGGCCAGGAGAAGATCAAGGAGAGCATCAAGATTTCAATTGAGGCTGCCAAACAGAGGGGGGATCCGCTTGACCATGTGCTGCTGTACGGTCCGCCCGGCCTGGGCAAGACGACGCTGTCCGGCATTATTGCCAATGAGATGGGCGTCGGGATCA
>JAFTFP010000045.1 GCA_017449485.1 Lachnospiraceae bacterium | reverse complement strand
CCGCATGCAGCACCGGCGCGCCCATATTGACCCGCACTGTCTCAACCAGGCCTTCTGCATCCTTATACAGTGTCAGATACTTGACAGCGCCTGCGCTGACGACAGAAATCTCATCCCGGTCGGTCATACCGTGATCCGAGACATATTTTGCCACACAGCGGATTCCGTTCCCGCACATCTCTCCGCGGGAGCCGTCCGCATTATACATTTCCATCTCAAAATCGATCCCGTCAGGCGCCGGGTTGATAAAGATCACGCCGTCTCCACCGACACCGAAATGCCGGTCAGAGAGCCTGCGGACCAGCCCGGGCTTCTTCTCCTCCGGAATCTGCTGTGTAAAGCCATTTACATACAGATAGTCGTTTCCACAGCCTTCCATCTTCGTAAATTCAAGCTTCATTTTCTCACACTCTCTTCCGTGCTTCTCCCGGCAGCTGCAGCTGTAAGCGCTGTCCGGTTCTCTCTTTCATTGTCAGACTGAATCAGCCTATTCAGGCTTCATCCGTCAGATCCCGGAGCCAGGCGGCGAAGCTGGCGTCGCTGGGCATCCGCAGATCACCTCGCGGCGACACGGCCACAGAACCGACCTTCGGTCCATCCGGCAGGCAGCTGCGCTTGAACTGCTGCGTAAAGAAACGGCGGCAGAAGGTCGTCAGCCACTTGTGAATTGTCGCGGGATCAAACCGGCCCGCGAAGGACAGCAGCGCGATCCGGTAAACCTTGGAGGGTGTAAAGCCGCAGCGCAGGAAGTAATACAGGAAGAAATCGTGCAGCTCGTAGGGGCCGACCAGATCTTCTGTCTTCTGGGAAATCTGTCCGTCTCCCGTCGGCGGAAGCAGCTCCGGTGAGACGGGGGTGTCCATGACATCGAACAGGCAGGCGGAAAGCTGCTGATCCTCTGTGGTCTCCGCAAAGAAGCGAACCAGATGAGAAACCAGCGTCTTCGGGATGCCGGCATTGACGCCGTACATGGACATGTGATCGCCATTGTAGGTCGCCCAGCCCAGCGCCAGCTCAGAGAGATCGCCCGTTCCGACCACGATGCCGCCGATCTGGTTGGCGATGTCCATCAGCACCTGGGTGCGCTCCCGGGCCTGGGAGTTCTCATACGTGACGTCATGGACCTCCGGATCCTGTCCGATATCGGCAAAATGCTGCGTGACCGCCGCAGCGATCGGCACCTCGCGAAGCTCTGCGCCCAAGGCCTCTGACAGGGTCAGCGCATTATTCTTGGTCCGGCTGGTCGTGCCGAAGCACGGCATTGTGACAGCAATCAGATTGTGTCTGGGCAGGCCGATCAGGTCAAAAGCCCGCGCGGTCACCAGCATCGCCAGCGTCGAATCCAGGCCGCCGGAGACGCCGATCACAGCGTACTGACAGCCGATATGCTTCATGCGCTTCGCGAGGCCTCTGGCCTGAATCGCCAGAATCTCCTCGCAGCGCTGATCGCGGCGTGCCTTATCTGCCGGTACAAAGGGATGCGGATCGTAGCTTCTTGTCAGCTCGGTCTCGCGCTGTTTCATATGAACCTGCAGGTGCAGATAGCCGTCCGATGTGATGGTCGCACCAGGATTGGACATGCCGTCCGTCAGCTTCTGCAATGAGCTGCGCCGTCTTTTGGCCGCTTCCTGCTCACTGAAATAAGTGGTCGTCCGGCGGCGCTCGTAATTCAGTCTTGAAATATCAAATTCCGTGATCAGCAGCTTCTCTTCGCCGTAGGCATTGTCGAAAGCCCTGCGCTGTGCGATCAGGCTGCCGTTTTCGTACATCAGAATCCGGCCGCCGAAAACAATATCCTGTGTGGATTCTCCGTCGCCGGCTGACACATAGACATAGGCCGAAATGGTCCGCGCGCTGACGGAGGAAAACAGGCTTCTGCGATAGTCATCCTTCCCCACGGTTTCATTGGATGCGGAGAGGTTGATGATCAGATTGGCGCCAGCCATGGCGTGCTCGATATCCGGCGCGTTCATGACCCAGGCGTCCTCACAGATTTCTGCGGCAATTTCCAGATTGCGGATCGCATCCACATCCAGAATGATGCGGCTGCCGAAGGGAATCTCCTTCCCTTCATAGGTGATCAGCTCCGCGTCCGCCGGTCCCGGTGTAAACTGTCTGAGCTCATAGAATTCCGCGTAGTTCGGCACGAAGCGCTTCGGGATAAAGCACAGCAGCTCGCCGCTCTGCAGCACCGCTGCGGTATTGTAGAGCTTGCCCTCCCACTCCAGCGGGAAACCGACAAATACCAGCGCATCCGAGCGCTGTGTTGCTTTCCGGATCTGCTCCAGTGCCATCCGGGATTCATCCAGCAGACGGTCCTGCAGGAAGAGATCCCCGCAGGTATAGCCGGTGATGCACAGCTCCGGGAATGCAATCACTCCCGCACCAGCCTTGATGGCCTTCTTCATCAGCGAGATGATCTGCTCCGCGTTGTACATCGGATCTGCAGTCCGGATCTGCGGAACCGCCGCCGCTGTCTTAATAAATCCATGTTTCATGTGTAATCCCCCTGTTGATTAAAGCATCGCACGATTCAATACGCCCAGCGGATGTGCGGGAACTCAGCCCGTAACAGCGCCGATCCCGCCCGCGACCAGCAGGCTGACGGTCGCCATGATGATACCGGCCAGAATGACACCGCCCATCACAGCAATCGTGCTCTTCTTAAAGTCCATATCCAGAATGGACGCAGCCAGCGTGCCGGTCCAGGCGCCGGTTCCCGGAAGCGGAATGCCCACGAAGAGCAGCAGCGCAATATACAGTCCGCGCCCTGCCGTGCTCTTAAGCTTTTCGCCGCCTTTGTTGCCCTTCTCCAGGCAGAAGCGGAAGAATCCGCCGATCACCGGCTTATCTGCGCCCCACTCCAGCACCTTTCTGGCAAAGAAAAAGATGAACGGAACCGGCAGCATGTTTCCGACCACGGAAATCACGTAGGCCAGAGGCATACTGAATGAATTGTCCATTTCATGAAAAGCCTGCGCGACCGGAATGGCGCCGCGCAGCTCAATCAGCGGAATCATGGAAATCAGGAAAATGTAAAGGTACTTTTTCAGCATAAAACTCGCTCCATTTCAGTTATATTCCGGGCAGGATCTCCTCCAGGGCTTTCACCACTGCCCGCATCTGCTCATCGGTACCGATGGTGATCCGCAGGTACTCTCCGATCCGCGGGCGGCTCCACCGCCGCACAATGATCTTCTTTTCCCGCAGCTTCTTAAAGAGGGCTTCGCCGCTCTTTTCCGGATGCTTTGCGAAGACAAAATTCGCAGAGGGCTCAGGATATTCAAAGCCAAGGCGGCTCAGTTCCCCGCAGAACCATGTACGCGTCTTAACTATTCTACCACATGTCTCCAGAAAATACGCATCATCCCGGATCTGGGCTGTACCCAGCACGATGGAAGGCAGATTCATGGTATAGGAATTAAAGGAGAACTTCACGTCCTTCAGATACCCGATCATCTTCGCAGAGCCGATCGCGTAGCCGATTCGAAGGCCTGCCATGGTCCGCGATTTGCTGAAGGTCTGAACCACCAGGAGATTGTCATATTTTGCCAGCAGAGGCAGACAGCTCTCCCCGGCAAAATCTACATAGGCTTCATCTATGATGACGACGCAGCCGGGGTTCCCCGCTGCAATCTGTTCGATCTCGGCGACCGGCTTGGCCAGTGAAGTAGGCGCATTGGGATTGGGAAAAATAATGCCGGCGAGCTCGCCCCGGTTCAGATAATCCTCCGTGCGGATCCGGAACTGGTCATCGAGCGGCACTTCCTCGTAGGGAATGTTAAAGAGCTGTGCCCAGACCGGATAGAAAGAATAAGTGATGTCCGGGAAAAGGAGCTTTCCGCCGCCGGTAAAGAAAGTCAGGAAGCACATGGCCAGCACGTCATCCGAGCCGACGCCGACAAAGACCTGCTCCGGGCTGGCGCCATAGCGCTGGGCAATCGCTTCCGCCAGCGGCGCCGCGTTCATGTCCGGATACAGACGCAGGCGGTCCATCTGCGTCTCCAGCTCCTTTGCCGCCTGCAGAACCTGCGGGGACGGCGGATAGGGATTTTCATTGGTGTTCAGTTTGATGATATCGCGTTCCTTCGGCTGTTCACCCGCCACATAGGGCACAACGCGCCGGACCTTGTCTTCCCAGCTCATCTTGTCCTCCTCCCCGGCTTGCGCCAATGCGGGTGCCGGGCAGTCATTCAATTAGTTACATACAATCACAACACCTTGGAAAGGAATTCACGCAGCCGCTCATCCCTGGGATTCGCGAAGAATTCCTGCGGGGTATTCTCTTCTTTGATGATTCCTTCGTCCACAAACAGAACCTTGCTGGCCACCTCGCGGGCAAAGCCCATCTCGTGCGTGACCACCACCATGGTCATACCGCTGTCCGCGAGTTCACGCATGACTTCCAGAACTTCCCCTACCATCTCAGGGTCCAGCGCGGAGGTGGGCTCATCAAACAGCATCACTTCCGGATTCATTGCCAGGGAACGGACAATGGCAATACGCTGCTTCTGTCCGCCCGAGAGCTGTGCCGGAAATGCATCTGCCTTTTCCGTCAGATTGACGCGCTGCAGAAGTCTGAGGGCATTTTCCCTGGCCTCTTCCCTGGACTGCAGGCCCAGCATGACCGGTGCCAGCGTAATG
>JAFTFP010000044.1 GCA_017449485.1 Lachnospiraceae bacterium | reverse complement strand
ACTGCCCTGCGCGGAGAAAACAGTCTCTATACTGGTCCGCACGGCCATTTCCTCGACCGGCTGACTCATGGCCAGCATTGCTGCTTCCTCAGCCTTCTTCTGTTCATTCCTGCGATACAGAAAGAAACCGAGCGCAGCCAGTGCGGCCGCCCCTAAAACTGCGGCAATAACAATGCCTTTTTTCTTACTGCCCCTTTTTCTATTATTATCCAATGCCATGGAAACTCCCTGCTTGACAAGCCTGATCCAGCCTGTTATGGTAACTGTATCAATCATATTAACACAGTTTCACAGTCAATCAACTGCTTTTTTATTTTACCATTATTTCAGTCAAATGAAAGGAGTCCCGCATGATATTCATTGACGTACGGGATCGAAGACCGATTTATGAACAGCTGGTCGAACGATTTTCCGATCTGATGATCCGGGGCGTGCTGACAACCGACAGCCCGATGCCGTCTGTGCGCACGCTGGCTGCTGAGCTCTCCATCACCCCCAACACCGTTCAGCGTGCCTACGCCGAACTGGAGCGGCAGGGCTACATCTACTCGATCAAGGGTAAAGGCAGCTATGTGGCCGATGTTGCCCCGCTCCTCGAAAAAGGCAGGATCAGGATCTGCAGCGAACTCTCCGATCTCGCCGGCCGCGCTTTCCGTGCCGGCATGTCAGAGGAAGAATTCGTAAGCTGTGCCGGCCGGTACTTTAAAGAAAGTCAGCAGGCCGGGGAAGGAGAAGCCCATCATGATTAAAACCATTCATCTTACTAAAAGATTCGGAGATATCACGGCTGTAGACCGGATCGACGCCCAGATCCTCGACGGAAACGTATTCGGCCTGATCGGCACCAACGGAGCAGGCAAAAGCACCTTTCTGCGCCTCCTTAGCGGAATTTTAAAGCCGGAGGAAGGCAGTGTGCTGATTGACGACAGACCGGTTTATGAGAATGCTGATCTGAAGCGGGACATCTTCTATATCTCAGATGAACAGCATTATCTTTCCGGTGCGGCTCCTGAAGACATGGCCCGCTTTTACAGTTCCTTTTATCCAGATTTTGACTCAGAGCGCTTTTTTACCCTTCTATCTGCCTTCGGTCTGGACAGACGCAGAAAAATCAACACCTTCTCCAAGGGAATGAAGAAGCAGCTTTCTGTTCTTCTGGGTCTGTGCGCGCGGACCCGGTATCTGCTCTGCGACGAAACCTTCGACGGACTGGATCCGGTCATGCGCCAGGCTGTGAAAAGCCTGTTCGCGGAGGAAATCGCAGACCGGGGACTGACGCCGGTGATCGCCTCGCATAATCTGCGGGAGCTGGAAGATATCTGCGATCACGTCGGACTCCTGCACAAGGGCGGTGTGCTCCTTTCCCGTGATCTGGAGGACATGAAGCTCGGCATTCATAAAATACAGATTGTGCCGAGAAAGAGCGACGCCTATCCCGAAAATGCGGACGCAGATCCGCTTGCTGCAGCCAGGGCTCTGTTTCCTTCTCTGGATCCGGTCCTCGCAGAAAAACACGGCAGCATTCTGCTGCTGACGGTCCGGGGCGATGAAAGCGAGATCCGGCATGTGCTGGACTTCAGTGATCTGCTCTTCTATGAGATGGTGCCGCTGACCCTGGAAGAAATCTTTATCAGTGAAACGGAGGTAAATGGCTATGACGTCAAAAAGCTCATCCTTTAACTGCATATACGGCTGTT
>JAFTFP010000043.1 GCA_017449485.1 Lachnospiraceae bacterium | reverse complement strand
CACAGATACTCCTCTCCGGTATATACATCTGATCCTGCCGGGATCTCCTCCTTCTCAGGTACGGAAGCGGGGACAGTGGTACGTCTGACTGCACAGCCTGCGATGCTGCTGCCGTCGCGATGTATCATCTCCAGCAGAAAAGCAAGCATTCCCGGATCAATGGCGTCGTCCGCATCGACAAAAGTTATATAATCGCCGGAGGCTGCCCGGAGCCCTTCGTTGCGGGCACAGGATACGCCCCGGTTCTCCTGGTGGATCACCCGGATGTTGTCATGCTCTGAGGCCAGCCGGTCACAGAGCTTCCCGGAACCGTCCGTGGAGCCGTCGTCGATCAGAATGATTTCCGTCTGCACATCTTCCGATGCAAGAATGCTGTCGACACAGGACTCGAGCGACTTCCCGGCACAGTATACCGGAACAATTATGCTGATTCGTTCCTGAGCTTTCTCTGCCATCATCTTCTGTAACCGGTCTGCCGGCTCTGAGGTGTCTGCGCCATAAAGATCATGCGGACCAGGCTGATCCGGATCGTTCCCGGGTTCTTCAGCATCCACAGGATCAGTGAATTGGCCGTATTCCTGCTGCCCTCCGGACAGCAGCGGACCAGTACAGGCGTATTTTCTTTCATGCAGATCGTGTGAATCCTGTGAACGATTTCTTTGTCGGACACGCCCCCGACGCGGCCGGCAGGTCTTCTCAGTTCGTTTTTCATCTCAATCAGCAGCAGAAACAGGAATTCCCTCTGCAGCATCTTCTCTCTGCCCGGGACCTGTTTCTCCAGCAGGATCCTTGAAAGAACATCCCGAAGCCTGACGATTCCGTCATACATTCCTGCATCATAGCGATGAACCATGGACTCAGTGGAATAAGTGTAGTGATAGTAGTATGCCTGATCCATCAGCACCACGCGCTCCGCATCCAGAAAAGCCGGTACCATGATGTTCACATCCTCTGCCATCCGGATCGATGGATCGCAGTACTTCAGATTATCTTCGAGAAGCTTTCTCGAGATCAGCTTCATGCATCTCGACAGTATCACTGTCCGGTCCTCGTTGCCGAGAATCCGGTTTTTGATCTGCTCCTGCAGTGCCTGGCCTTCATAGACGCCGGGTCTGGCGGCATGTGTTTTCCTTTCCATGGAGTGATTCCACTCCCGGTCGATTGTATAGCTGCAGCAGATGATTTCCTGCGGCAGCGCGCCTGCTGCCCGCACATTCTGCACAGCGCCATCCTCTGTGAGGCAGGCCCGCATGTGCTCGAACATCTCCGGCTCCAGCCAGTCATCCGCGTCCAGAAAACTGATATATGCGCCGGTGCTCTCCCGAAGGCCGCACATCCAGGTCGCCATCAGACCTTCGTTCTCCTTGTGGATCACTCTCACTCTGCCATCCTGTGCTGCATATTCATCACAGATTGCACCGGTCCCATCCCGGGAGCCGTCGTCCACCAGCACAAGTTCCAGATTTTGGTCCGTCTGGTTCAGCACAGAGTCCGCGCAGCGGCGGATCGTTGATTCACTGTTATATGCCGGAACGATTACGGAAATCACAGAATCATTCACTATTTTGCCCCCCTGCCCAGCAGAACTACGCCAATGGTCTGCAGCAGTATCTTAAAATCCAGTGACAGAGACCAGTTATCGATATACTCCAGGTCCAGCTTCACAACTTCATCAAAGTCCTCAATATCGCTCCGTCCGCTGACCTGCCACATGCCGGTCAGGCCGGGCGTCATGGACAATCTTCTGCGATAATGCTCATTGTATTGCTCGAATTCACTCTCGGTCGGCGGCCGCGTGCCCACCAGACTCATGTCTCCCTTCAGCACATTCCAGAACTGCGGGAACTCATCCAGTGAGGTTTTGCGCAGGAAACGTCCGACGCGGGTGATTCTCGGATCATCCTTCATCTTGAACATCAGGCCGCTCATCTCATTCTGCTGTTCCAGGTCCTTCAGGCGCTGCTCCGCATCCTGATACATGGACCGGAACTTGTAGATCCGGAAACGGCGCGCATTCTTGCCGACGCGGATCTGCGAGAAGAAAACCGGCCCCGGGGAATCCAGCTTGATGGCCGGTGCAATGAACAGGGTCAGGACGGCTGTCAGAAGCAGACCGACCAGGCCGCCGACGATGTCGATCCCGCGCTTGATCCACAGCCGCTTATAGCTGGATCGGAACCGTGTGTAGGAAATCACGGAATAGCCGGCCACATTCTCAACCTTCGTCACGGCCTCCCCCATATCCGGCAGGTCGAGGCAGTAATGGCAGACCACGCCCATCTCCTCCAGGCCGGTGATGATATCCCGCATGCGCTTCTGAGAGAGATTCGGGGTGTGGATCAGTACTTCGTCAAAAGGTGTCTGCGTCAGTTTCTCCATCAGATCGCTGCCGCCGCCCGACACCGGTACGCCGAGCACCTCCCCGGGGAGTTCTTCCTCTTCCATGTCTTCCCGGCTCACATAGATACCGCCCACCGGCTGATAGCCGTAAATATTCTGCTGAAGCCTGGAGATCGTCTCTTCCATCTGGGACGGCTCCGCGATCACCACCACCTTGCAGATATTCGTCTCACCGCGCAGCACGCGCCGCAGCACAGCCTTGTAGATACTCCGTGCAATGTACATCAGCGCACAGACCATCCACAGGAAATTGATCATGACGCTTCGGGACAGAATGTAGCTCCAGCGCAGGAAGAAGACAGCGACCAGCGTCACGGTCAGAAGAATAAAGACATAACGGATGACGGCGCCGGCCTCCTTGAGATAGCCGCGCACAATGAAGTCCCTGTTCCAGTCCGCAAAGAAATTGAATGCCGTGCAGAACAGGAGCAGCAGGACACAGACCATGTAGTGCAGTGTCTTATCACCCCAGTCCTGGCTGACGTTGAACCGGATATATGTCGCAATCTGGTACGCCGCCAGGATACAGATCATATCGATAAACCACAGCCCGTAGGTCTGCAGCACACGATTTTTCTGATTCATGTCTTATCTTCCTTAACTGATTTCCGCCTTCGGAGAATGATTCTCTGCCGCCGGTCTGATTCCAAGAATCTCTGGCAGATAAGGTGCCATCATCACCAGCATGTAATTCCGTCCAATATATTCCGAGACAAAATGTGCCTCCATCAGAGTAAACACGCTGACGATCATCACTGCCATGCAGCCCGTAAAGTCCCGGTGCCTTTCCATGCACCGCTCCAGCCTGAAAGTCATCCACAGAACAAGCGAGGCAGGAATTACGCCGTACCAGTACACAACCCGGATCCACCCCAGATCAAAAAAGCGGTCATTCAGCCGGCTGCCAAACCATGTCCAGGTCGATAGGGTTCCATCGTGAAACGTGAAGTCCCAGATGGAAGCGATCCGGCCGCTCAAAAGATGCGCATCAATCCAGTCGATCCACGGGAGCGTATTTCCCCAGACCGCACCTGCGATGCAGAAAAGAATTCCTGCCGCAAAGACGATTTTCAATACGCTGCACAGAACAAGATTCTGCTGTGCCGCCTGCTGTGCATCCTTTTTCTCTTCCTGTATCCGCAGGAACCAGGCTCCCAGCACAGCCAGTGCGATCAATCCCGTTCCCATGAGCGACCGGCACAGGACATACAGCACTACATCCAGGAGCATCAGCGCGGGGAACCATATTTTGCCCATCGTTTTTCCGTACAGTACCATGGTCAGCAGTACAATGGCGCCGATCATGATCTGGAAGGAATTCGGATTTCCCATGCCGAAGCAGAAGCGTCTGGACACCTCGCCGTCAAAATTCGCCGTGACAGTCACCGTTCCCATAACCCCGGTAAGCGAGAGCAGCGCCAGTATCGCAGTTCCCGAAATCATGGAAAACAGGAAGGCTTTCAGAACCTTCCTGTTATCTTCGCCTCTGCAGGCCAGCATAAACATTGTAAACCGCAGCAGCTGGTTGCGTCCTGAGATCCGCCAGGAGAGCACGCCCAATGCTATGAGCACGGCGTACGCAGCCAGTTCTTTTTTCTGAAATTCCCCTGCGTAAAACAGGTACAGCACCTTCGCGGAAAACAGGCAGAAAGTCAGCCGGAACAGAAGGCCTTCATAGGGATTGACGAGACTGCTCTTCTCGATCACCATGATCAGCAGTTCAACGCCCAGCCCGATCCAGAAGGCCAGTCCCGCAAGGTTTTTCAGAACAGCGGCAGCCGCAGCTGTCCTGCTCTTGGTGCTGTTTGTCCGACTCACTTCGGGTCTTTACTCCAGTCAATGCTCAACAGTTCCTGATCCAGCTCGTCAAAATTGATCTCCGGAGCCTCCACCAGTGCCTGTCCGAAATCATAATACCCTGCATCTCTTGCAATGAAGCGGGAGATCAGCATCGCAAAGCGGCGTCTCGCCGGATTGTTCAAGTGAATGCCGTCCAGCAGATACTCATGGCCGTTAGTGGGGCCGATCCGCATCCAGTTATAGGAATCCACCCAGATTGCGCCGACTTCCTCTGCAAGGAGCTTTTCCTGCTGGGAATACTGCCACAGGAATGCCTCGCCGTTGTGCAGGTTGTTTCCATCACCCAGATACTCGCCGGTCGATGCGCTGAAGAACTGTGCATAGTTCGGTCCGACCAGTACAATCTTCGCATCCGGATAGGTATCATTCAGCAGCCAGCAGGCTCTGCGCAGTGCGCCGATGAAGGTTCTCGGATCGTACAGGGAGCTCATCTTAACCCGGTTCATGAAATCATTGACGCCGTACTCGATGATAAAGTAGTCCGTCTTGGAGAAGTCGCAGGACTTGAAGATGGCATATTCATCGTCGCCGCCGTCATAGTCCTTGATGTAATCCGGCGAAATTCTGCCGCAGACTGCATAGACCATGCCCAGAAGAGATCTGGACCGCCAGTTCTCCGGATTGTCGTCCGGGTTCGCATCAATCATAGTCGCGGTTGTTCCGCCGACTGCCAGGTCATAGACCTTTCCCTTGGTATAACACTCAATCCAGGCATCTGCGCCGCTGGGATTCTTGAAGTTGCCGAACTGGCTGTCGCCGAAAATAACGATCTGACCAACGCCGCCCGCCTCGGTCGTATCCACCTGAATCGCTTCTTCACCGGGATCTTCAATATCCTCCGGCATTTCTTCCGTATCCATCTGCAGATCGCCTTCATTGAAGACCACTGCATCTTCCGGGATTTCAACCTCCTGATCTTCTATGTTTTCCACCAGGCCTTCCCAGGGATCATGGTGAACCTTGGATGCCGCTTCCGCAGTCGTATCGGTCTTGTCCTCGGTGATTTCTTCCGTTTCTTCCTCGACGGCTTCTGCCGCTTCTTCTGTCTCTTCTTCGGCAGTCTCTTCCGGAATCTGCTCCATCACCGGCGCCGGCTCTGCTTCTTCCGCCGCCTGTGTGGTCTGTGCCGGCGCAGCTGCGCACCCGCTGATCAGGGCCAGTGCAAGGATTCCACTCAGAACAGTCATCAAATGTCTCTTTTTCATAATGTTCTCCTTCTTGTTATGCTCCTCTTCAGAACCCCCTCAATAAGTCCATAACTTTATATATTATAGCATAGTCAGAGTATAATCGAAACTATCGTGACTTTCGTTATTATCGGACTCATGCCCTCCTGATCATACCCGTCCTGCGCATCAGCGAACGCACCGCCTTGCGGGCGTAGAAGCGGGTCCGCAGCAGCCGTACCGGAATCTGAGCAAGTTTCAATGCAAGTCCTTCCGGCGGCGTCCTGCGCTTATTCCGGAAGCGGGCGGACTGCTTGTATTGTTCGAGCTCCTCCCGGCACTGCTGTGCTGTAAAGAGATTCCCCTTCCGGTCCTGATAGGTCAGGAAGGAATAGATATTCTGCTCTGAGGACCAGTAGCCGTCCGAAACATTGTGCCTCGCCCAGTACTTCGGCGCGATGGCCTTTATGAGCGTCGTGCTGACCAGCGCCGGCAGAACAGCAAAGGAAGTATTGCACAGAATCAGATATCGCGCGTTCTTGATGGCGACGTAATCTCCCGCCATGTCATAGTGCACGCACTCATACTCCGGCAGCACCTTGCGGGCATTTTCCGGATCCTCCGTAATCACCAGAAATACCATGTCCGGCCGGATCTTCTTCATGTTCCGGATGGCGTTGAGGAAGTAACGCCGGTCCAGATAAAGCTCGGGCGAATCCGTGTATTCACCGCCGCGCATATTGATGATGCACAGGTTGTCTTTCGTGTGACGGTCAGTCTCAAACTCCGGATTTACTTTCAGCCATTCCCGGATCTGATCCCGGTACTTCAGAAAGTACTCCTCCGCCTGCAGATTCCCGTATAAAAGGGTGTTGTCCGATACGGTCAATACTGCCGGATCCGCTCCGCTGATATAACATCCATGGGTCAGATCATGGTTTGAATCCGCCGTGTAGATGCGCTCATCCTTTTCCTGCAGCAGGGCAAAATCTGACTTCTGCTCCTGGGTGATCTCTGTTCCCATATCCAGATGCATGAAATACATGCCGCGCTGCTCGTGGAGCACATTGCCCACCTGCTGCGGATTGACGCAGCCGAAGTCACATCCCCGCTCCAGCGCGATGCAGCGGGCGCTGATATAACACAGAAGCTGGTTTCCCAGCCCCTGTCCTTTGATAAATTCCGTTCCGATCATTTCCCGGATCTCCTGTCTTTAGAAAAGAGGCGTCCCAGCCGGCAGCTTAGAAAAGCCTGAATGGTTTTGCGGCGGGCATCCCGGCGGGCATCGCGGTATTCCTGTGCGGAAATGTGGCAGCTCTGTGCTTCTCCTGCCGATTTACGGTAAGGCACGATCATCTCACGTAAGAACCAGCTGCGGCACAGATCGCTCTCCCAGAGCTGGTGCTTGAAATACAGCTGGCGGTAATCCGCATAGATACGCTCATCCCGCTCAGTAAAGGTCTCAGTGTACTGGTTCTCATGAATGCCGATGCAGATCAGCGGCTCCTTCGTGCAGGCATAAACAGGATTCTTCTTCAGAATGTCCAGATAGAGATAGACGTCCGATGCGAACCCGCTCTTTTCATCAAAAAGATAAGGCGGCTCCCCGCGTCTGAACAGCACGGCGCTGGGTGCGCCGATTTCGTTTCCGGTAAAGACACGCCGCCAGTCTGTGGTCAGCTCTTTCAGAAATTCATCTGACGCGGACCGGTCCCAGCTGTCCGTCTGACTCTCCAGATGTGTGAGGTTTTTCGATGTCTCCGGGTGCAGCACCACCTGGCGGCTGCCGGAAAAGGCCAGATCTGCTTCCGGATTCTGCTCCAGAAGCTGCACAAAGCGGGCAAGGGAGTCCGGACCGGAAAACCAGTCGTCGCTGAACATGATTTTGATATATTTTCCGGATGCCGGCCGGAGCGCGGCGTTCCAGTTCAGAATCGGCCCCATGGCCGGATCATTGCGCAGATAGCGCAGGCGCTCTCTGAAAAAAGGATTTTCAAGCTTTTCTTCGACAAGCTGCCGGATGCCGTCGTTCGCAGAATCATCGGAGAGTATGATTTCACAATCCGTAAAGGTCTGCGCCTCGATTGAATCGAAAAGACGCCGGACCTCCTCGGGGTTATTATAGGCAGGGATACAGATGGAAACCATGGCAGACATAAAACAGGCACCTTTCTCTGTGCGCAGATCTGCGCACTCAGCTGTTTCTTCTTAAGATTCTGCGGGCGATGCGCTTGATGGGAAGCAGTGCGGCCTGCGCCGTATCCCGCAGGAACATCCGGATTTTGCGCACAGTTTTTTCGAGGGGCTTTTCCTCTTTCATGATGAGGAAGTCCAGTTCGTCCTGATGGGTCCGGATATACTCGGGATAAGTCTCATCAATCTCGCAGCGCACGAAGACCGCATCGCGGCCGAAGATATCGCCGCCGCTCCGGATCCGGTCTGAGACACGGGAGAGCGTGCTGCGGTTGTTATATTCCTGATGCGCGGCGGAGACGACCTTTTCCTTCACGCGCTTGGTCAGATCCTTCTCGCCGTGACCGCCCATGTAGCCGAAATGCCAGCCGCCGTTGTCGACACGGATGCCGATCTCCTTCTTATCCGGGAAACGCAGCTCACCCAGCTGCCAGCCCTTCTCACGGATCAGCGAATAGGAGCACATCTTCGACCCGATCCACATCGGCCGCTCGACGCCCTCAAAATCTCCCGCGTAGGACAGGAGCTTTCCGGAAACCTCTTCCATGTTCAGATAGCCGTAGAAAAGACGCTGGGCAAAATGATAGACCTTGGTGGGGTCAATGCCCTCGTCCAGAATCCGGCGGATTTCGTCGGGATTCGGAATCTCATCCAGATCGCTGAAAATGATGACGTCGTCATCCGTGCAGTCCTTCAGTCCCCGGGTGACCGCATTCTTCTGAAAGGTGTCCCGCTCATGCGTTCCGCCCTGGGGCGTGTCGGTGACCACCAGATGGATGATCTTGTCCTCGAACTCCTTGAACATCTCCTTGTTCTCTTCGTAGTAGAGAGGCTTGGGCAGACCGGAAAAGGTCTCCGTCGCTTCGCTGATTACAAACTTATCCACTACGGGAGAAAGAACATTCAGCCGGATTTTCAGAATATCCAGTTCATTGAAAAATTGAAAGCAGTCGTAAACCATCTTTCCCTTTCGTATCTTTTCAAAACACTGCATTAACTGTTCTCAGTCGTTTCCGCCATGCAGCAGTCCATGTACTTTTCCGTGCACCTTTCTTAAGAACCGCACCGGTGCCGGCTCCAGCATGAAATTCGGGTACTGGCTGTTGGTGCCGTTCCACTTGTGGAAGCAGAAGGGCGTGATGCCCTCGATCTCCGGAATCATTGCCTCGTGGCCGAAATACTTCGCGACCTCCAGCGGTGCGATCCGCATGCCCTCCGCCTCGAGCAGATGCTTTATCTTGCAGCAGATGAAGCCGTCCTCGTGAAACCACATTTTGCCAAAAGCGTACTCCCCTTCCCAGGGGATGCCGGCCTTGGCGGCAAAGTCCATCAGGCGCTTGGAGCGGATGCCCACGCTGTTGCCGACGCGGCACAGATTGCCATCCCTGTCGCGGTAGGTCGTGGTGTCTCCCTCCGGCGGAATGGGCCAGGGTGAGCCGATATAGTCATAGTCCAGGAACTCGTCGCGCCACATCTCCGGGTGCACGATGAAACCGTCCGCGTGGACGATCATGGCGTAGTCCGTGTGGATGTGGCTGCCCAGCTCGTAGACCATCTTGTAGTTGAAATCGTCAATGGAATTCAGCGGATCAGTGTGGGAATAGCGGATCGTGTCCGGCAGATATGAAGGCTTCTCGTGGGTGATCAGCACCGCGTCGCCGAAGTCGATGCCGCGCATGCTGTATTCCATGGCTTTGACCGTGGCGCGCACGTTCACGCTGGTCATGGCACAGAGCGTCACGTTGGGAAGCTGCAGTTTTCCGAAGGCTGTCACTTTACTCATGCTGCACGCCTCCGTCTGCTGTGCTCTCCTGCTGCTCCGAAGGATCTCCCGCCGCATTCTGTCCTGCCGCGGTATGGGCCGTCTCCAGAATCACCCGGCCCTCCAGCGTGGTCGGCTCAATCTTCTCATCTTCTACCTTGTAGATCACGTCACACCCCGCGATGGTGTTCAGGCGGTGCGCGATGATGACCATGGTCTTGCGTCCATGGAAGCTGTTGATCGCCTCCATCAGCGCCTCCTCCGTCTCGTTGTCGAGGGCGCTGGTCGCCTCGTCAAAAACCAGAATCTCCGGGTCTGCGTACAAGGCGCGGGCGATGCCGATGCGCTGTCGCTGTCCGCCGGACAGACGCACGCCCCGGTCGCCGATCTTCGTGTCCAGTCCTTCAGGAAGGGAGCGGACAAAATCTGCCAGCTGGGCCTCGCGCATGACCTCCCAGATCCGCTCGTCGTCGATCTGGTCCGCGTCAATACCGAAGGCGATATTGTCCCGGATGCTCTCGTCAATCAGATAGATGGACTGCGGGATATAGCCGATGAGCGAGAGCCAGGATTCGTAGTTGCTGAAGATATCCCGGCCGTCGCACAGGATCTCGCCCTCCTGCACATGCAGCAGGCCGAGCAGGATGTCTACGATGGTGGACTTGCCGGCACCGGAGGGCCCCATGATGCCCACGCTCTTGCCGTGGGGCACCTCCATGTGGGCGTCCGTGAAGATATTCCGGTCTCCGCCGGGATAACGGAACGTGATGTGGTTCAGTTCGATGCGGTCGTTCAAGGCCAGGGGCTCGCCGCTGGTCTCCGGGTGCAGCGCCCGCATCTCTGTGTCGAGCTTCATGCTCTCGTTCAGATTGTCATAGACAAAATTCAGATTCGGCTCTTCGTAGGCGATCTCCGCGATGTAGGTATTGATCCGGTTCGCGCTGGGCATCACGCGCACCGCGACGCCCGCGAAGGCAACCAGCTGTGTCGCCATTACTGCGATGTTTCCGCCGCGCAGCAGGAAGACCATGATAAAGCCCAGCACCGCAGCCATGAAGACTGTCTCGATCAGGAGTCTGGGCAGATTGTTCAGCACGGCATAATCTCTTGCCAGGTCCGCACCTGTCTTTCCGCTCTCATAATAGTTCCGGATAAAGAAGTCCTGGCGGTTTAAGACCTTGACGTCCTTGAGACCGTAAATCGACTGAATGCGCCACTTGGCGATACGCGACGCCGTCTCCTGGTTCTTCTTGCCGATCTGGTTCAGCCTCGGCTTGAGCACCTTGGAATTAAACAGCGTCATCAGCGCAAAGATCAGCACAATAAAGAAGGTCATCTTCCAGTTGATGGCCAGCAGCACGATGAACAGGCAGAAGGAAACCACGATCTCCGTCATCAGCTGCAGCAGCGCCATGATCAGGGCAAAGACCTGCGGGATGTCCGCGTCCGTGATGCGGAAGGTGGTCGGAATGTCCGCCGCCAGATATTCCTCGTAGGGGCGGTTTAAGAACTCGCGCATGACCCGGCTGATCATGTCGTTCTTGCTTCTTGCAACAAAGGTGTTCTGCATCCGGATCATGAAGAGCAGATACAGATTCTTCACAATGTAGACGACAATCAGCACCGCCAGCAGCGTGATGATGATCTGTGTGTTGCTCACGATGTGGAGCTTCTCCAGCAGGTTCCGGACAAATGGAATTTTGTCGATCGTCTCGCGCATGGACTGGGCGTCCACGATCATCGTGACCACCGGAAGCAGCATGGACACGCCCAGCGTCTCCAGCAGGCCCCCGATCAGAATCAGCACACCCAGAAACAGGAACTGCCGCTTCTGCCGGCCGTCCAGGATTTTGTTCAGTTTATAGAGGACGTTCAGATCCTCGGTTTTCTTTTCGCTCTTTCCTTTAGCCATTCGTATCGTCCGTATCTTTATTCCGTATTATTTCAGCTTCTGCTTGAGCGGAACGATCCATTTCTCATCCAGATCCATCGCCAGAAGATAGAGCTTCGGCGAGAGCAGAAACAGATTCATCTTGCGCCGCTCGTTGGCGCTCACGCCTTCCGCGGCATAGGCCTTGTCAAAATCCGGCTTCTCCCGCAGAATTTCCTCCCGGAGCTGCCGCATTTTGCGCGCCTTCTCCTCCGGCGCCTCGCCGCTTTTCGCCGCCTGCCGGTAGTACTGCAGCATGCGCTTATAGAAGAAGGTGTTGTGCAGGCAGGCCAGATCCTCCCGCCCGATGGACGCAAGGAACGCGGAGCGGTCCCGGTAAATCGGAATCAGATCTGTCAGAATCCGATTGCTCACGCCCTGGTTCATATAGCTGCCGGGCCGGTCACAGACATAATTGTACCGGGCCTGGTCCAGATAGATCACTTTGTTCACCTTCGCGAGGAGCTTTGTCGTATAGAGCACATCCTCGTACCAGCGGTTTTCCTCGAACCGCAGGTCCCCGATCAGCGCCCGCGGATAAAGCTTGTTCCACGCGGCGTTCTGAATCTGGATCGCATCGTTCTCATGGATATACTGCTCCAGCGCTTCCTGGCCTTCCATGAGAATGACCGAATCGGTCGATGCCTCCGCGGTGCCGTCCCGATACACCCAGCGGTACCGGGTCACAGCCACATCCGCCTCATATTTCTTCAGTGCCCACAGAAGGTGCTCATACATCTGCGGCTCCGCCCAGTCGTCCTCGTCGAAAAAGGCCATATAGGTGCCGGTCGCATGCTCAATACCGGCGTTCCGACCCGAAGCCAGTCCGCCGTTCTTCTTGTGCACCACCTTGACCCTTGCATCCTTTGCCGCATATTCGTCGCAGATGCGCGGGCTCTCATCTGTGGAGCCGTCATCTACCAGAATGAT
>JAFTFP010000042.1 GCA_017449485.1 Lachnospiraceae bacterium | reverse complement strand
GGATCATGCCGGTCAGGCCGGAGCGGAAGATGTTCCGGAGGATGCGGTCATCGGCGAGCGGATCGAGGTGGCAGGGCGGTCTTATGAGATCACCTGTGTCTCAATGGGAAATCCCCACGCAGTAGTCTTTGTGCATGATCTGGAGCGCTATCCGGTCAAGGACGAGGGACCGCTTTTCGAGTGCCACTGGCGCTTTCCAAAACGGATCAATACAGAGTTTGTCGAAGTACATGACCGGAAACATATTTCCATGCGGGTCTGGGAGCGCGGCGCGGGAGAGACGCTGGCCTGCGGCACCGGCTGCTGTGCAAGTGTCGTCGCCTGCGTGCTGAACGGCCTGACTGAAGAGGAAGTGACGGTCCATGTGCTGGGCGGCGAGCTGCTGATCCGCTGGGACCGCGAAAAGAATGTGGTATGGATGACCGGTCCTGCGAAGACGGTCTTTACAGGTTTTGTCGAGGTTTAAATCAGAAACTGATTCATCATCATAAAGCAGAAAAGAGGAGGAGTGTCGATGTTTCACGCAAATGAAGATTATCTGAAACTGCCCGGAAGCTACCTGTTTTCTACGGTTGCAAGAAAGGTCAACGAGTATTCCAAGGCACACCCGGAGGCTTCCATTATCCGCCTGGGTATCGGGGATGTGACACAGCCGCTGTGCCCGGCAGTTATCGAGGCACTGCATAAGGCAGTAGATGAGCAGGCGAGCGGAAATACCTTCCGCGGATACGCGCCGGACCTGGGCTATGAGTTCCTTCGTCATGCGATTGCAGAGCAGGATTACCGCGCCCGCGGCTGTGAAATTGCAGACGATGAAGTTTTTGTCTCGGACGGTGCCAAGAGTGATTCCGGCGCCATTCAGGAGATTTTCCAGAAGGATGCGAAGATTGCAGTCGGCGATCCGGTATATCCGGTTTATGTGGACAGCAACGTCATGGCCGGACGCACCGGCACCTATGACGCAGCAACCGGACTCTGGAGCGACGTGATTTATCTGCCCTGCACAGCTGAGAATGATTTTGCCCCGCAGGTGAGCACTCTGCTTCGCGCGGATGGAACGCCTGACCCGGAGAAGACACCGGATCTGATTTATCTGTGCTCGCCCAACAACCCGACCGGCACGGCCATGACCAAGGCGCAGCTGCAGGAATGGGTGGATTATGCGGGTAAAGTCGGCGCCGTGATTATTTTTGACTCGGCGTATGAGGCCTACATCTCCGAAGAAGATGTACCGCATTCAATCTATGAGTGTGAAGGTGCAAGAACCTGTGCCATCGAGATTCGTTCCTTCTCCAAGAACGCCGGCTTTACCGGTCTGCGGCTGGGCGCGACCATCGTTCCGAAGGACTTGAAGGATGCAGACGGAACAGCGCTGCACGGGCTCTGGGCAAGACGCCATGGCACGAAATACAACGGCGCGCCGTACATCGTACAGCGGGCAGGCGAGGCCTGCTACAGCGAGGAGGGCCGTGCACAGATCAAGGAGATGGTTGCCCGGTATATGCACAACGCCTCCTTCATCCGGTCCAGTCTTTCCGAGATGGGCTATGAGACGTACGGCGGCGTGAACTCTCCTTATATCTGGCTTCGCGCGAAGGACAATATGACCAGCTGGGAGTTCTTCGACTATCTGCTGGAGAAGGCCAATGTCGTCGGCACTCCGGGCTCGGGCTTCGGGCCGAGCGGAGAGCATTTCTTCCGGCTGACCAGCTTCGGAACCTACGAGAATTCCGTGGAAGCGATGCGCCGGATCCGCGCACTCTGATCCGGAACACAGCACACCGGATCCGGAAACAGCGATCCGGACATCGGCGAAAGACAGATGACAGCGTGAGATTTTCGTGATATACTTCGAACGTCGCCTGCATGAGGCGAACGGTAAAAGAAACAGATAATACGGAGGATAGTGTAAGATGGGTCTGTTGGAACAGTGGCGGGCGAAGGCCTATGACGAGAAGGCAAATAAGGGCGATCTGCAGAGACTCTGGTCCGATTATTTCAACAAGGAAAAAGAGATTTATGCGCAGCTGCTCGAGAATCCGGATGAGGAAGTAAAGGGCACCGTAAAGGAACTCGCGGAGCGCTTCGACACCAGTATTGAATATATGGTCGGTTTCCTCGATGGCATTAATGACAGCCTGAAGGAGAAGAATCCGATTGAGGATACGCTTGCCGAGGACACAGTTGTCAGCCTGGCTTTCGAGAAAGAGCTTCTGTACAAGAACATGGTCGCCGCGGATGCGGACTGGCTGTACGGTCTGGAGCAGTGGAAAGCCATCTTCGACGAAGAGAAGCTTCATGAGCTGTATCTGGAGCAGAAGAAGTCCGGAACTGTCCGGAAAGAGACGAAGATCTATCCGAATGACCCCTGCCCGTGCGGCAGCGGCAAGAAGTATAAGAAGTGCCACGGACGCAATAAATAAAACCGGCGTCCCGGATCAGGGAAACCATAAGAAAACAATAAGAAAAGCGGAGGATGAACCTCCGCTTTTTTCTGTGCATGAATCATCTGCTCATTTATTCGATGAAAGCCGGGAAGCAGCTTCCTGCCTTACGGCGTTGGCGCAGCGGGCGGAAGCAGGGCAGGATCAACTGCCGGCGGAAGAAGGGCAGGATCGACTGCCGGCGGAAGAAGAGCAGGATCCACAGCCGGCGGAACAGCGGAAGCATCCGGTACTGCCGGAGCCGCACCTTCCTGATGCTGCGCGTTCGGATCCTCCACCAGCCCCTGCTCAATGGCTGCAGCGTAAGCAGCCTGCTGAGCGCTGACAGCTTCCTGAAGGCCTGCAACGGACTGATAATACTGCTGTGTCCAGATCTCGATCGCATTCTGATCACCAGACTGCTGGGCTTCCAGCAGTGCCTGCTGAACCAGCGCGAGCTCCTGTGTATGCAGATTGACGGCCTCGGTGGTTTCGCCCATCAGCGATGCCAGCTGATTCTGCTGACGGCGGGCTTTTTCTTCTTTTTCCCGTTCGAGCTGTTCCTGTCCTTCGGCCGTGGCGAGGAAGGCAGGCGTGTGATTACAGGTCATGCCGGCGACGTCCGGATCAGCAGTGGTGTAGGAGACTTCTTCTGCGAACGGACATTCCGGATGAGCCAGCTTTCCGGTGACAGAGCAGATCCGGGCATTTTCGAGGTGAACATGACATTCGGCCAGAAGGGAGGCGTCAGCATATTCTGTCACGGTGGAGCAGTGCGCGTTCGGCAGCTGGCCGGAGATGGAGCAGACACGCATCTGTGTCACAGTGGAAGGCATCTCAAATTCCTTCCGCTCCTGGTTAGCCGGAATGGCCTCCATGACACGCCGCCAGATGGTCTTGGCCAGTGCAATTTCTTCCGAGGTGCGAAGCTTCGTGTTCTCATCGTAGCCCGCCCAGACAGTTGCGGTATAGTCGGGGGTGTAGCCGGCAAACCATACATCGTTATTGTCGGAGGTGGTTCCGGTCTTGCCGGCGATGGCAGTGGTGCCGAAATTGACTGCCGTGCCGGTGCCCTTCGTGACGACGTCCTGCATGGCGCTGGTGAGCAGCCAGGCGGAGCTTTCCTTCAGCACCCGATGCTTTTCCCGGTCACGCTCAGCGTCGATGATGACATTGCCGTCGTGATCGGTCACTTTGGAGTAAAGCTTGGGAGCCAGATACATACCGCCGCCGGCGATGGTGGCATAAGCAGCGTTCAGCTCATAGTTCTTGACACCAAGCGTCAGGCCGCCCAGAGCCATGGTCAGCTGCTTGTCGCTGAAGACCTGTCCGCCGACATGATAGTCATCCACCAGCGTTGTAATGCCGAATTTTTCCAGATAGTCATAGCCGAGGTCAATGCCGATGTTGTTCAGACACTTGACGGTCACGATGTTCAGAGAACTCATGATGCCCTGGCGCAGGGTACAGGGACCGCGGTAAGCCTCTCCGTACCAGTTCTTGACCGGCGTGCCGTCCGGATAATTGTAGGGCTCATCCTGGATAATGGTTGCAAGACCCATACCGGCGGCATCGATCGCCGGCGCATAGGTGGAGACAACCTTGAAGGTGGAACCGGGCTGGCGCATGGAAGAATAGGCCCGGTTCAATGTCCGGTTGGCTTCCTTGGTTCCGCGTCCGCCCACCATGGCGACAATATAACCGGTTTTCTGATCCTCAATGGTCAGTGAAATCTGCGGCTGCGGAGTGATGCTGATGAATTCGTCATTGACAACGCCGCCATCCTCCTCAAGGATGTGTGCGCGATACGTTTCGTAGGCTTCCACGGCTTCGTCATAGCTGTTGAAAATCAGAGAGAAGAGCGGATTCTGATTCTTATACCAGAGTTCCATCATTTCCGTGGAATAATTGTGAAGCTCGCCGTTATCCCATTCGGTGGTCAGCTGGTAATTCAGGTAATAACCAACCCGCGCCGGATAATTCGCCGGATTGGAAGTGACCTCGTCACAGATCTGCTGAATTTCCGGGTCCTGTGTGGAATAGATCCGAAGACCGCCGGAGAAGAGAAGCGTAAAGGCCTGCTGCTCAGAATAGCCGCAGATATCCTGCAGATCCTGCAGAAGCTGATCGGTCAGCGCGTCGACAAAATAGGAATTGATGGCATTGTCGTCCGTGACGCGGTCTACCTGACTGATTCTTGTATATACCAGATCTCCCAGAGCCTCTTCATAGTCTGCTTCTTCGATATAGCCCTGATCCAGCATGTACTTCAGAACGGTCTTGCGGCGCTGGTCATTGGCCCCCGGATGTTCAATCGGATCATATTTGGTGGGATTCTGCGTGATGCCGGCTATGACAGCGCACT
>JAFTFP010000041.1 GCA_017449485.1 Lachnospiraceae bacterium | reverse complement strand
CGCTTCGCCAACTCGATCATTCCCTACGGCATTCTTTCCGCGAAGGTGATCAACATTGAAAAATACTAGAGCCATTCTGACCCTGGACGGCCGGCAGCAGCAGCCGGACGGGGAAACAATAAAGACACAGCAGACGAGCCTCGCGCTGCTCTCGGACGACGGAGAAGAGATCAGTCTTCTCTATGAGACAGCCCAGGAGGACGGCCGGCCCATTCCTACCCGCCTTGTCCTCTCGGAATCGAGCCTGCGGATCGAGCAGGAGCCCGCACCCGGGAAAATCCTGCAGGGCCTGATCCTGCGGACGGGCGAGGACGTGTTCTTCGACTACGAGACGCTGTACGGCGCGCTGAAAATGGCCTCGCGGACGGAAAGCATCCGGATTGTCCGTGTAAATCAGAACATCCATGCAAGAGCCGCTTACGAACTCTGCATGGATGATCAGTCAAAACAATATTTTTCTGAAGAAAACCGGACCCTGTGCTCCGTGGTAATCCACGTACAGGTACTCGGATAAGGCGCCGCGCGGCGTCTTTTTTATTTGACAGGCTTCGAGTTGGTGCGCTCCTGCAGCCGGTCGACGAACTGGCGGAACTTGCCCTTCTTCTTGCCGTTGTCCACATTCGGAAGCGGCGCGCCGTTCTTCTGGCGGACTTCCGTGATATATATGCCGCTGACAGAAGCGCGGACTTCTTTCTTGACCGGGATCTGGTCAAAAATCTTATCATCCGAGATCAGATTCATGACCTGCGGCCCGATTTTGGCCCGGACCACCGGAACCTTGGAGCGGCGAAGCCACTTCGGGGTGGAATCAATCACGGACTGCGGCAGTCCCGCTTCCTTGAATTTCAGCCGTTTCTTATCAATGACCAGCATATTGAAGGTCTGCTTGTTGGCCTCAATCTGCGCCTGCTGCTCATCCTGTCTCTTCTGGATCCGCTTGCCGAGAAAATACAGCACAACCAGTGCGATTGTCGTAATGGCCAGAATAATCAGAAGAATAAGTGTTGTTCTGTTCACGTAAAAACCCTCCCGCAACATTTCATTACTCGACAAATTGTATCATCTGAAAGAAGCGAACGCAAGGAGAAGCAGGCCCGTGTGCGGGCAAAAGCCGGCCTCCCGCAGGGAAAAAAGGCTTTTAAGGAAAGGAGGCTTGTGTTAAACTATTCTGTACGCATTTTTTACTAAAGAAAAGAGGAGCGTTATGAAGAATTCTAAGAAACTTGCAATGCTGCTGGCCTGCACTCTGCTCAGCGCCCTGCTGATTCCGGGCTGCGGCAAGAAGGATGCGGAAACCGGCGCAGCGGAAGGTGCACAGACAGAAAACGCTGAGGCAGGCGAAACCGCAGCGGTTGAGGCTGCTGAAGCAAAAACGTACCCGGCAGAGGCTTATCTTTACGGCAATAAGGCGGATGAGTTTGTCGTACCCGCCGATTACAGTGAGATCAAGCTGAGCGTCGAAGAGCCGGAAGTGACGGACGACTATGTCGACTACTACATTGAATATCTTCTGAGCCAGAACAAGGAGTACGAGGAAGTGACCGGACGCCCGGTGCAGAAGGGCGACACCGTCAACATTGATTATGAAGGAAAGAAGGACGGCGTGGCGTTTGACGGCGGTACCGCGCAGGGCGCATCCCTGACCATCGGCTCCGGCCAGTTCATCGACGGCTTTGAGGACGGCCTGATCGGCCATGAGATCGGCGAGACCGTGGATCTGCCGCTGACCTTCCCGGAGGAGTATTTCAATGCTGACCTCGCCGGCGCGGATGTCGTTTTCACCGTGACCATCAACGGTATCACCCTTGAAAAGATTCCGGAGCTGACCGATGACTGGGTCAAGGCACAGGCAAAAGAAGGCGTGGAGAATGTCGATCAGTTCAGAGCTTCCGTGCGGGAGGAACTTGAGCAGCAGGCGAAGGAGAGCTACGAGAATTCCCTCGATGAGGAAATCATCGCCTACCTGGACGAGAACAGCACGAAGAACAAGGATATGCCTGCCGCCATGGTAGAACGTATGACGGACAGCTATACCAACACGATCACACAGTACGCCGCGATGTACGGCACCGATGTCGCCGGCTTCATGCAGGCCTATTACGGTTCCACGGCGGAGAGCTATGAGGACGATATCCGCGGACTGGCTGAGGACACCGCTTATCAGTACATGGTGCTGCAGGCCATCGCGGACAAGGAGAACCTGAATCCCACCACGGACGATGTAAATGCCTACGTGAAGGAAAACGGCATCACCCTGACACCGGATGAGGATCTGGACAGCCTGAAGGAATTCGTGATGACCGAGAAGGTGCTCGACTTCCTGAAGGAGCGCGTGAAGAACACGCCGCCTGCGGCAGAGGCTGCTGCGGAGACTGAGACCCCTGCAGAGACAGAAGAAGCTGCAGAGACTGAGAGCGCCGCAGGAACTGGAAACTGAGAATAAGCATAGCGGGACAGGCCGCCCGGAGCGGCCATGATCTGATAGAAAGGGGCGCGGACAGCGCTGTAGTAAGAATCATGAGAGAAGAGTATCAGCTGGTTGAAGTAAAGGATTTATTTGACAAGGCAGAAAGCTACGCGGGGCAGAAGGTCACCGTCGGCGGCTGGGTCCGCAACAACCGTGACAGCAAGAACTTCGGTTTCCTCGTCATCGGCGACGGGTCCTGCTTCCAGACACTGCAGGTGGTCTATGCAGCCGATAAGATGCCGGATTTTGCACAGATCGCAGCCCTGAACATCGGCGCAGCCGTGTTCGCCACCGGCACGATCGTGGCGACACCCGGGGCCAAGCAGCCCTTCGAGATGCAGGCGGAGCAGATCGAGATTGAAGGCGTCTCGACGCCGGATTATCCGATCCAGAACAAGCGCCACAGCTTCGAGTATCTGCGGACTATTCCGCATCTGCGCGTGCGCACCAACACCTTCCAGGCTGTGTTCCGCGTTCGCTCGCTGATTGCCTACGCGATCCACACCTTCTTCATGGAGAGAGGCTTTGTTTATGTACACTCGCCGCTGATCACCGGCTCGGACGCCGAGGGTGCGGGCGAGATGTTCCAGGTCACGACGCTGCCGCTGGAGGATATTCCGCGCACGGAGGACGGTGCTGTCGATTATTCGCAGGACTTCTTCGGCAAGCCCACCAACCTGACCGTCAGCGGCCAGCTGGATGTGGAGGCATTCGCCTTCGCTTTCCGCAACGTCTATACCTTCGGGCCGACCTTCCGCGCAGAGAAGTCCAACACCACCCGGCATGCGGCGGAGTTCTGGATGATCGAGCCGGAGATGGCCTTTGCCGATCTGAAGGATGACATGAGAATCGCGGAGGACATGCTGAAATTCGTGATCCGCTACGTGCTGGAGAATGCGCCCGAGGAGATGAAGTTCTTCAACAGCTTTGTGGACAAGGGCCTGCTGGAGCGGCTGAACCATGTCGTCAATTCAGATTTTGGCCATGTGACCTACACAGAAGCCATCGAAATTCTGGAAAAGCATAACGATGAGTTTGAAAATAAGGTATACTGGGGGTGTGATCTGCAGACAGAGCATGAGCGCTACCTGACGGAGAAGGAATTCAAGCGCCCGGTGTTCGTCACAGATTATCCGAAGGAAATCAAGGCCTTCTATATGAAGCTGAATCCGGACGGAAAGACCGTGGCGGCGATGGACTGCCTGGTACCCGGCATCGGCGAGATCATCGGCGGCAGCCAGAGAGAGGAAAATCTGGAGCTGCTGGATCAGCGCATGGAAGAGCTGGGCATGGACAAGGAAGGCTACCAGTTCTATCTGGATCTGCGGCGGTACGGCTCCGTGCGGCACGCGGGCTTCGGCCTTGGCTTTGAGCGGTGCGTGATGTATCTGACGGGCATGGGCAATATCCGCGACGTGCTGCCTTTCCCGAGAACCGTCGGAAACTGCGAGCTCTGATCCGCCAGACGGGCCTGGCTTCAGAAAGTGCCATGAATCGGATCCGGTGCGCTGGATCGGTGGCGAGAGGTTTTTATGACAGGAACAACCGGACATCATCACAAGTCCATAGCGAAAATGATTCACAGGCTCAGCGGGATTGCTGCGCCTGTGTTCTTATCTGCCGTACTTCTGGCTTCACTTGTTCCGGCCGTGACGGTCCGGGCAGACCGGATTTCGGAGCTGCAGCAGCAGAAGAGCGAGAACGAGGAGAAGCTGAAGGAGGCGCAGGCGAGTGCGTCTGCGCTGGAGGCACAGCAGGAGGATCTGGAGAGCGAGATCGGCGAGATGCAGATGTCGCTGGCCCAGAACCTGGTCAGTATCGAACTGCTGGAGCAGGAGATCGCCGAGCTGGATGCGGAAATCGCTGTCAAGCAGCAGGAGTACGACGCCGCGCTGGCGAAGGAGAACGAACAGTACGATCAGATGAAGCGCCGGATCAAGCTGCTCTATGAAAAGGGCAATGTCTCCTACATGGAACTGTTCGTGAAGGCGTCCTCGTTCAGCGATCTGGTGAACAAAAGCCAGTATGTTGAACAGCTGGCGGAGTTCGACCGCACCATGCTGATCCACTATCAGGAAGCCAAGCAGGCCGTGGAAGACGCCCGCAATGAGCTCGAGGATTACAAGGCCGAACAGGAGGCTTCCAAACACGAACTGGAGACGGAGCGCAGCGCCATGCAGGCGACGATGAATGCTCTGCAGGAAGAGTACGATGAGGTCGACGCGCAGGTGGCGGCGGCGGAAGCGGCGGCCGCGGAGATCCGCAGTCAGATCCAGGCACAGCAGTCTCAGATCAACCAGCTGCAGGAAGAGGCCAGACGCGCCGAGGAGGCGCGGAGAAAGGCCGAGGAGGAAGCGCGCAGAAAGGCTCAGGAGGCCGCAAACGGAACCTCTTCTTCGGAAAGTGCATCGTCTTCCGCACCTGCGAAGTCCTATGCGCCGGCCGGTTCCCTGTCCGGGCAAAATGTGGCCAACTACGCCTGCCAGTTTGTCGGCAATCCCTATGTGTACGGCGGAACCAGCCTGACCAATGGCTGTGACTGCTCAGGCTTTACGATGAGCGTCTACCGCGCCTTCGGCGTCAGCATTCCGAGAACCGCCGAGTCCCAGCGCGGTGCCGGTATTGAAGTTCCGTCCATCGATCAGGCGCAGCCGGGTGATCTGGTCTGCTATCCGGGTCACGTCGGGATCTATATCGGCAACGGCACCATCGTGCACGCCAGCACGGCCCGTACCGGCATCAAGTACAGCCCGGTCACGTATCGTGCCTGGGTATGTATCCGGAGAATCGTATATTAGTATGAGGAAGAGCATGGCCGAAGAGATGATTCTAGTGCTGGATTTCGGCGGGCAGTATAAGCAGTTGATCGCCCGCAGAGTCCGCGAAAGCAATGTGTACTGTGAGATTCACCCGCATACGATGAGTGTGGAAGAGATCCGCGCGATGGCTCCGAAGGGGATTATCCTGACCGGCGGACCAAACAGCGTCTACGCGGCGGATTCGCCCACCTGCAGCCGGGAGCTCTTCGAGCTGGGCATTCCGGTGCTCGGCATCTGCTACGGCTCTCAGCTGATGGCCCACGTGCTGGGCGGCGCCGTCCGGACCGCGCCCGTCAGTGAGTACGGCCACACGGACGTCTATCTGGATCCGGCGGCCCCCGGAGAGAAAGAATCGGCACTGTTCCAGGCTGTTCCGAAGAAGACTACCTGTTGGATGAGCCACACGGATTATATCGCCGAAGTGCCGGCGGGCTTCAGGATCACCGCGCACACGGACAACTGTCCGGCGGCAGCGATGGAGAAGGCGGACGAGCGGCTTTACGCGGTTCAGTTCCACCCGGAGGTGATGCACACGCCGGAGGGCAAGAAGATGCTCTCACATTTTGTCCGCAATATCTGCGGCTGTGAGGGCACCTGGAAAATGTCCTCTTTTGTCGACGCACAGATTGAAGCCCTGCGGGCCAGAATCGGGTCCGGCCGGGTTCTGTGCGCGCTTTCGGGCGGTGTCGATTCTTCTGTCGCGGCCGTTCTGCTCTCCCGCGCGGTCGGGAAGCAGCTGACCTGTGTCTTCGTGGACCACGGGCTGCTGCGCAAGAACGAGGGCGATGAGGTCGAGGCCGTCTTCGGACCGGACGGCGCCTATGAGCTGAACTTTATCCGCGTCAACGCGAAGGACCGGTTCTACAGCAAGCTGGCCGGCGTCAGCGACCCGGAGCAGAAGCGCAAGATCATCGGTGCGGAATTCATTGAAGTGTTCGAGGAAGAGGCGAAGAAAATCGGGGCGGTAGACTTCCTGGTACAGGGAACGATCTATCCGGATGTCGTCGAGAGCGGCCTCGGCAAGGGGGCGGTCATCAAGTCGCACCACAACGTCGGCGGCCTCCCGGATCACGTCGATTTCCGGGAGATCATCGAACCGCTCCGCATGTTGTTTAAAGATGAAGTGCGTCAGCTCGGCCTCGAGCTCGGCATTCCGCATTATCTTGTCTATCGTCAGCCCTTCCCGGGACCGGGACTGGGCGTGCGCATCGTCGGCGAAGTGACGGAGGAGAAAGTCCGGATCGTTCAGGATGCAGACGCTATCTTCCGCGAAGAACTCTCCAAGGCCGGCGTTGACCAGAGCCTCGGGCAGTATTTTGCCGCACTCACCAATATGCGCTCCGTCGGCGTGATGGGCGACGGGCGGACCTATGACTACGCCGTCGCGCTGCGCGCGGTGCTCACCAGCGATTTCATGACCGCCGAGGCGGCCGAGATCCCGTGGAGCGTTCTGCAGACCTGCATGCGCCGGATCATCAACGAGGTGAAGGGCGTCAACCGCGTCCTCTACGATCTCACCAGCAAGCCGCCGGGGACGATTGAACTGGAATAGTCTGAGGGTTAAAACACATAAGAAGAAATCAGCGGCACGATCCGGGTCCGGAAGAGCAAATGGAAGGCTGAAGCCTGAGACTGTGTGAGGCTTCGTCTCTGATCGGGAGCAGCAGAAAAATGGAAATTTCAGATAGTAGAATAGACGCCGGAAAGGTATTCGACTGGGGAAGAACCTCGCAGGAATATGCGAAGTACAGGGACATCTATCCGGAACTTTTTTATCAGAAAATCGTTGACCGGGGCCTGTGCACGGAGGGACAGAAGGTGCTGGACCTCGGCACGGGCACGGGTGTGCTGCCCCGGAATCTGTACAGATACGGCGCGGACTGGATCGGGACCGACATTTCCCCGGAACAGATTGAACAGGCCATTCTTCTTTCTGAAGCCGGCGGCATGAAGATTGACTTCAGAGCCGTACCCACGGAGGAGATTGACTTTCCGGGCGGCAGTTTTGACGTGATTACAGCCTGCCAGTGCTTCTGGTATTTTGACCATGAGCGCGTGATGCCGAAACTGGCAGAGCTTCTGAAGCCGGAGGGAAAGCTGCTGATCCTGTATATGGCCTGGCTCCCCTATGAGGATGAAATCGCAGGGAAAAGCGAGGAGCTGGTTCTGAAATACAACCCCTCCTGGACAGGTGCGGGAGAGACCAGACACCCGATCTGGATTCCGGATATTGCATATGAATATTTTGAGATGGAAGATCACGAGGAATATGATGTGATGGTTCCGTTCACGAAGGAGTTCTGGCACGGAAGAATGCGGGCCTGCAGAGGTGTGGGAGCGTCGCTGAACGCTGAAGAACTGGCTGGGTGGGACGCAGAGCACCGGGCACTTCTTGACGCGATTGCACCGGAAGAGTTTGAGATCCTGCACTATGCGGCGCTGGCCGTGTTAAGAAAAGCATGACATAGGAAGAAATGAAAGAGACAACCGTGATTCATCCGATTCCGCCGCTGTACGACAGCCGGTCGGAAATCCTGATTCTTGGCAGCTTCCCGTCGGTTAAATCGCGGGAAGCTCAGTTCTTTTACGGCCATCCGCAGAACCGCTTCTGGAAGGTCATCGCCGCCGTGTGCGGCGAGCCGGTGCCGGAGACTGTCCCGGAGAAGAAGGCCCTGCTGCTTTCCCATCACATCGCGCTCTGGGATGTCATTCACTCCTGCGATATTCAGGGTTCCTCGGACGCGAGCATTAAAAATGTTGTGCCGAACGATCTCAGTATCATATTGGACGCGGCACCCATTCGCCAGATATACGTAAACGGGAAAACCGCAGAGAAGTATTTTATTAAATACACGCAAAATGTGATCGGCCGCAAGGCCGTCTGCCTGCCCTCCACCAGTCCCGCGAACGCGGCCTGGAGTGTGGAAAAACTGATTGATGCGTGGAAGATCATCCGGAAATAGAGAATCGATCCGGGAACAGAGAAGCTGCGCAGGTCTCAGCGGCCGGTCAGCGAGAGCGGCAGCTCCAGGCCGTTTGCCTCGAGAAGCGCGCGGTCGCGGAGAATCTCCTCCGCACTGCCGTCGCGGACGATGCGCCCGCCGGAGAGCAGGATGACGCGTTCACACGTATCCCAGATAAAATCCAGATCGTGACTTGCGATGATTTTCAGGTGATCGAACTCACCCAGAATGCGGATCAGGTTTCGCCGATTCTGCGGATCGAGCGCGACAGAGGGCTCGTCCAGCAGGATGATATGCGGTGTCATGGACAGAATGGTCGCGAT
The DNA here is from genome assembly GCA_017449485.1 of Lachnospiraceae bacterium. Taxonomy (GTDB): domain Bacteria; phylum Bacillota; class Clostridia; order Lachnospirales; family Lachnospiraceae; genus CAG-791. The sequence goes on along the minus strand of JAFTFP010000041.1, from coordinate 27,533 downwards.
GGACGCAAGCTTTTTCTCTCCGCCGGAGAGCTTGTAGACCGCTTTGTCCCGCAGGTGAGTGATGTGTGTCTGCTCGAGCGCGGTCTGCACGCGCTTCTCCACTTCCTCTTCCGGCAGACCGTAATTGCGCGGGGCGAACGCGACGTCCTCCCCGACGGTCGTCATGAAGAGCTGGGCGTCCGCATCCTGAAACACATAGCCGATCTTCTCCCGGATCTTCGGGAGTGTTTTTTTCTCCAGCGGGATTTCTTCCACGCGGATCGAGCCGGTAAAGCCGGTGCCGAGCCCCACGAGGAGCTTTAAGAGCGTCGACTTGCCGGCGCCGTTCGCGCCGATCAGCCCGATCGACTCATTCTCGCCCGCGTGAAGGCAGATGTCCTGCAGCACCGGTATGCCGGTCTCGTAGGCGTATGACAGATTTTCCACATCGATATGGATATGACTCATTACACGAAAAGCCCTCCCAGCCATTCTGCGAGCGGAACGAAGCGGACGAGCAGGAAGGCGGCTGTCCAGAACAGCAGCCAGCACAGACTTGAGCGCCCAGTCCGGCGCGTCTCTTCGCTGCCTGCCGGCGTGCGCTCTGCTCCGCCGGGAAATTCTCCGCTGAATCCGCGGATACACATGCTTTCGTACAGAACTTCGGCGCGGTCCATGCTGCGCAGCAGCATCTGGCCGAGAAGCGGCCCCCACGCTTTAAATGCGACGCCCTTCTGCCCCGGCGCGCGCAGGCTGTAGGCCTGCGTGATCCTGCCGGTTTCCGAGAGCAGCACCGTGACATAGCGGTAGATCAGCAGGATCTCCGTGACCAGTACCTTCGGCACATGGATCATGCGGAGGGCGCGGCAGATTTTCTCAATGGAGGTCGTGACGATCAGCAGATAGGACGCAAGCACCGTGAACACGCCTTTGATCATCAGGGTGATCATGGAGAGCACACCGCCTGTCACCGCAATCGATCCGATGTGCAGGACTACTGTGCGGTCAAAAAGCGGATTGAAAATACCGACCATGCAAACGAGCGGCAGAACGATCCGCAGGCGCCTGAGGCATCCCGCAAACGAAATCTCCCCGATCGTGAAGCCCGCCAGGGGATAAATCGCCATACATAAAAGCCCCGCCAGCTGATAGCGGGAGAAAGAAACCGTCACAGTGATATAAAGAATTGTCAGAAACAGCTTGACCAGCGGATGAAGCCTGTTCATCCACTGGTCCTGATTTGCGGAAGTATCCAGCGACCGGAACTCGCCGATCGCGTTGTCGATTTTATTGCCGCTCATTTTGCCTGTAAGTCGTTTATTTTACCCGTATACCGCTTAACTATATAACGCTTAACTGTATACCGTTCACCCATATTCTGCTCAGGCAGCTGCCTTGCGGTTCCTGTTCCGGAAGAATCGGAACAGATAACATGCGCCGACGCATACCACCAGTACGATCAGTGCGCCGACGATGCCGGAGACAGTCGTGCCCGCGGCACTCTCAGAGCCCTTGAATGCGTAGTCGGGCAGGAAGGACGTCGCCTCCTGGATGCCCGATGCCGTGTCATAGATGCCGCCGGCCGCCTCGAGTTCAGTCGTACCGGCAACCTTCTCCATGGACCACTCAAGGCCGTCCGGGAAAGCAGAGGCGAACAGGGACAGCACACCGCCGATGACAGCGGCTGCTGCTGCAAGAATACCGATGGTCTTCTTATAGCTGAAACGCCCTTCGGCTGCCGGAGCAGCGCCTACGCCCCAGAGAAGCTCAGGCCGCGCCTCGTGGACAAAGCACAGCACAGCGGCTGTGATCAGGCCCTCCACCAGGCCGATCGCCAGATGAATCGGAAGCATTGTTCCGAGGAATACACCAAACGGAAGCTCCGTGATGCCGGAAGCCAGGGTCTCCAATGTGACGGAGAGCGCGCCGAGCTGCAGTGTGAGCACACAGCCGAGGATCGACGCCAGCGTGATCTTCTTTTTCGTCGCGCCGCCTGCCATCATCGGCTTCCAGATCAGCAGGGCGCCGATAAAGCACCCGTAGAAAGCCATATTCCAGACGTTGCAGCCGAAAGCGAGCAGGCCGCCGTCCGCAAAGAACAGGCATTGGATCAGCAGAACGCCAATCATCGTCAGGAATCCCGCATAGGGTCCGAGCAGCGCGGAAAGCATCATGCCGCCGCACAGGTGGCCGGAGGAGCCGGTCCCGGGAATCGTGAAGTTTATCATCTGGGCCGCGAAGACAAACGCGCCCATCACGCCCATCAGAGGAATTTTCTTCTCATCATTTTCCAGACGAACCCTGTGGATGGACCAGCCGGCCGCAGTCGTCGAAAGAATTCCCATCGTTGCCGCAACAGCGGGTGTAACCAGAGCATCTGCCATATGCATAATACATATCCTCCCTGTCTCCTTTTTCAGCTGTGCCGGCAGACCCTGCCCCGCACCGAGGTAATCATAGCAGAGCCGAAAAGGGCGCGGAAGCCTCCCGGGGGGTTATTTTGATTCCAAAATGATCCGGAATGTGTCATAATTTACTACAGGAAACACCGCGGGGCCGTAAGCCGCCGCGTTCATAATGAAAGGGGGAAACAAATGGGAACTGAAATGGAAAAAGATACAAGGCCGTATCTGCCGTGGCAGATGGTGGATGACTTCATGACCGCGGTCTTTATGAAGGTGGGCGTGCCGGAAGAGGATGCAAGACTCTGCTCCGACGTCCTGCTCGAAAGTGACCGCAGAGGCATTGAGAGCCATGGCTGCAACCGCTTCAAACCGATCTACATCGACCGCATCAACGCCGGCATCCTGAACCCGGTCACGAAGGTCGACATCGTCCGCGAGACACCGACGACTGTCGTACTCGACGCCAACGACGGCATGGGCATGGTCGCCAGCAAGAAAGCCATGGACATGATCATCGAAAAGGCTCATAAATACGGCATGGGTATGGCAGCGGTCCGCAACTCTTCTCACTACGGCATCGCCGGCTACTGGGCGAGCCTGGCCGTGAAGGAGAACATGATCGGTATCACCGGAACCAACGCGCGTCCTTCGATTGCGCCGACCTTCGGTGTTGAGAACATGCTCGGCACGAACCCGCTGACATTCGGAATGCCGACGGATGAGCCCTTCCCGTTCATGCTCGACTGCGCGACCTCGATCATCCAGAACGGCAAAATCGAGTACTACGCGAGAATCGGACATGACACACCGGCCGGCATGGTCATCGCAAGAGACGGCTCGACCATGACTGACAGCGCACAGATTCTGAAGGATATCCGCAGCCAGAAGGCGGCGCTCGCACCGCTCGGCGGCATCGGAGAGCTGATGGCGGGCTACAAGGGCTATGGCTACGCAACCGTCGTTGAAATTCTCTCCGCCGCGCTGCAGTCCGGCATCTTCCTGCGCGCACTGGACGGCAAGGATGAGGAAGGCAAAATCCGGCCTTACCACCTGGGCCATTTCTTCATCGCAATCGACACGGAAGCGTTCATGGGCGCCGAGGCGTTCAAGAAGACCACCGGCGATATCCTGCGCGAGCTGCGCGGGTCGCAGAAGGCACCCGGCGAGGAGCGCATCTACACCGCCGGCGAGAAAGAGTATGATGTCTGGATGTATCGCAAGGACAAGGGCGTTCCGATCACAGACGCTGTGCAGAAGGAATTCATCCAGCTGCGCGATCAGTACGGACTGACTCAGTTCAAGTTCCCGTTCGAATAATCAGTCGGGATATTCAATTCCCTCGGGAAGCGGATCCCACTCACTGATCCCAAGACTTTGTTTAAAGCGGGCCTGCTCCAGTGTAAGCTGGGGCAGGTCTTCTTTTAAGTAAGCGAGCAGCTCGTCCGCGCCCTCGCGGGTGATGTTGTTGACTTCGAAGATGCGGTCGCACCCCGCGTCCATCATCCACTGGCGGATCATCGGAATATTGGCATAGGAAGAGTCTGTCTTGGTGATGATGCCGATCAGCGGACGCTGAATGAAGGTGTGCAGACTGGCACCGAAAAGATTAAAGGGCTCGTCCGCGGCCTGCACCAGGCCCACGACATCCGCCTCAAAGGAAAAGCAGGCCAGCCCGGTGCTGAACTGCTTCGACTCCGCGTACTCACCCGGAGAATCGATCATATCGTCCTGCAGGTTCGTATATTGTGTTTTGCGGTAGTGAAGCGCTTCTCCCTTCAGAACCTGAACGAGGGAGGTTTTGCCCGCTTCACTGCGGCCCATCAGGAATAATTTCTTCATCAGCTGTGCGTCACCTCGCAGGAGCGGAAGTGCAGGTCATCCCGGAAGAACCGGACAACCTCCTCTACAGCCGTTTCCACCTCCGCAAGCCGCCCCGTCAGAATCAGCGATCCGCAGAAGCGGTCCATAAAACCGATCTCAACATTGGCTGCCTTCATGGCGCAGTCTGCTGCGGCCACTACGGCCTCCCAGGGAGTAAAACGGATCATGCCGATTGCTTCGCCGGTGTGATCCTCGCCCTCATGGACGCCGATGTGGAGCCCGAGATTCTGATAAATGCAGGGGTCAGTGGGATTTAAGACATGTGCCAGGCAGACCTCTTTGCCCGGGATGCGGACACGGACCATCCGGAGCGTCTGGCCTTTCAGTTCGTCAAAATTTTGCCCGAAAATCCGTTCCAGAAGGGCCTGCGTTGTCCAGGTTCTCTGCTGCCGATGTTCAGTCCATGCGTCCTGCGGCGCCTGGGAAACCCAGGCACTCTGCGGTTGTGCTGTATTGGATCCGGGGTACGTGATTGTTTCCATGGAAGCTCCTTAAGCCGCCCTGCGTGCCGGGCCCTCAGCGCTTGGTCAGGCGGCAGACAACATAGCCCAGTTCGTCGTCGAAAAACCGCAGGATTTCCGTCATGGCGGATTCGACGTCGGAGAGCTCGCCCGTGATGATCAGCGTTCCGGTGAAGCGGTCCGCAAAACCCAGATAGACATTGCCGCTCTTGACGGCGATATCGGAGGCGATCACGGCGGACTCGGGCGGCGTCATGTTCATGATGCCGATGGCCGACGAGCCGTAGTCCACCTGCGGATTCAGGCCCAGCTTCTGATAGATGACCGGCGCGGGGCCGCCCATGATATGTGCAAAAGTAATTTCCTTGCCGGCTACGGTTTCCTGTACAATTCGGATCTGTTCGCTGTGATCAACTGGCATAATGGCTGTTCTCCGTGTTCAGAATAGGCAGTTTTTGCTCTTCTAATCATAGCACGCGAGGGGGATGACCGCTATAATGAAATCAGAATGAAACAGGCTGAACGACTGACTATGGTGCGGAATATCTGGATTCAATTCAGCAAGGGAGTCTCCGCCTCTGCGGACGGCGGGTATTAATGAATAAGACAGGGAGGAAAAGCATGTCCCGTATCTACGAAATGATTGAAATCTGTTATGAAGGGCCGGCACCGGCCGACAGCGAGGCGCTCGCGGCGCCGGAGGCGGTTTTTGCAAAAGCCGGCGCAGGGGAAGAGGGCGCTGAAACAGCAATTCATGTAAAGGGCTTCTACGCCGGAAACGGCCTGTACAAGGTCCGGTTCCTCCCGGAGGAAGCAGGTACCTGGCAGTACACGATCACCGGCGATGGAACCGTCGCGCCGCTGACCGGCACGGTGGAGGTGAAATCGCTGGCGGAGAGTGCGGATCAGGCGCAGGGCCTTCTGGGCAGCGCACTGCACGGGCCGGTTCGCGCCTGCGGAACCCACTTAAGGCACGCGGACGGCACGTGGTTCTACAGCTTCGGCACCACGATCTATGCGCTGGCGCATCAGTCGCAGGCGCTGATGGACGAGACCTTTGACACCCTCGCCCACAGCCCTTTCAACAAAGTCCGCCTGTGTGTCTTCCCGAAGCACTACAACTACAACCACAACAATCCGCAGTACTACGCCTTTGAGCGCAGCGCCGCCGGCGAGGGCCTGACCTTTGACGCGGAGGAGGGCGCTCAGGTGGCCGGCATGAGCGACGCGAAGGACACCAGCGTCAACAACTGGGACGTGAACCGTCCCTGCTACGCCTTCTGGGACGCCTTCGAGGACAAGCTGCTGCGCCTTATGGATCTGGGCATCGAAGCCGACCTCATCCTGTTTCACCCTTACGACCGGTGGGGCTTTGCAAACATGCCGCAGCAGGACAACCTGATCTACCTCGACTACCTGCTGCGCCGCTTCTCCGCCTTCCCGAACGTCTGGTGGAGCCTGGCCAACGAGTATGACCTGTGCATGGCCAAAAGCCGGCAGGACTGGGAGGAAATCGAGCAGTTCGTCGCTGAGCATGATCCGTATCACCACATGCTTTCCAACCACAACTGCTTCAAGCCCTGGGACTGGAGCCGGCAAAATGTGACGCACGTCTCGTGGCAGACGCGTGAGCTTTACCGTGTCGCGGCGCTGCTGCAGCAGATCGGGAAGCCGGTGCTGATCGATGAGTGCCGCTATGAGGGCAATGTGCCGGAATCCTGGGGAAATATCTCAGGACAGAGCATGACACAGCGCTTCTGGCAGGTCACGACGGCAGGCGGGTACTGCACTCACGGCGAGACCTTCTATCCCGGCACGCCGGAAGCGGAGCTGAACACGCAGACCGGTGAGCGTGAGGTGGTCTGGTGGGCCCGCGGCGGAAGACTGCACGGTGAGAGTCCTGCCCGCATCGCATTCTTAAAGAGCATTGTGGACAGTCTTCCAGGGCCGATTGAGCCTGCGGCGGGCGGCCTGCAGGCGATTCTGCTGCTCAATCCTGAAGCACAGCAGAAAGTCCTTGAACAGACCCCGGAGGGCTTCCGTGATTTCCTGAAAGCCCTTCTTGCCATGAGCCCGGAGGAGCAGGAGCGATTCCTGGCCTTTAATACCGTCTATGAGGGAAAGGTCGGAGACGGCGACGCCTTCCTGATTTATAAAGATACGGAATGCAGCTCTCTCGCTGAACTCGATCTGCCCGAGGACAAGACCTACCGGATCGAAGTCATCGACACCTGGGAGATGACGAGGGAAACTGTGCAGACCGGCGCGAGCGGAAAGGTGAAGGTGCGCCTGCCCGGAAAGGAATATATGGCGGTCCTGGCCGTAAAAACCTCTTGACAGCTGTAATTCAATGTGATATCAATATGATATCAAATCGAATAAAGAGCTGTTGCGGATGACGCGCGATTTGAGCGCAGGCGGATTTTGCCTGGTGTACCGATGAAGGTGAGACGGCGTCCGCAAGGAAAAGAGAGGATTGAAATGACTGAAAAATTGATGAACGGCAAGAAGAACGGCATGATCATGATGATCCTGTTTATCGTTCTGTACATAGCAGCCTTTGTCCTGTTCGTCGCAACCGTGGACAGGAATCCGCTGCTGATGATCCCGGCACTGCTTTATCTGTGCTTCGGATGGATCCTGTTCATGGGTCTGAAGGTTTTAAAACCGCAGGAAGCCCTGGTGCTGACGCTGTTCGGCAATTATGTCGGAACGCTCAAGGGCCCCGGATTCTTCTTTGTGAATCCCTTCTGCACCAGCGTGAACCCGGCAGCGGGCACGCGGCTCGGCCAGTCCGGCGACGTGGTGGACGAGTCCAAGAGCAGCAAGCTGATCCTGGCGCAGGCCAGCAGCGAGCACGCCGCGAAGAAGTTGGAGGAGCGCAAAATCTCGCTGAAGGTGATGACGCTCTCGAACACGCGGCAGAAGGTCAACGATGTGCTCGGTAATCCCGTGGAAATCGGCATCGCGGTGATGTGGCGTGTGACGGACACGGCGAAGGCAGTGTTCAACGTGGACAACTACAAGGAATATCTGTCCCTGCAGTGCGACAGCGCGGTGCGCGACATCGTCCGGATCTATCCTTATGACATGGCACCCGGCATTGACACCACCGGCGACGGTCAGTCCGACGACGGATCGCTTCGCGGCTCCAGCACAGTTGTGGCGGAGCGGATTCGTGAGCGGATTCAGGAGAAGGTGGAAGACGCCGGCCTGGAGATCATCGATGCGCGGATCACTTATCTGGCTTATGCGCCGGAAATCGCGGCGGCGATGCTGCAGCGGCAGCAGGCTTCGGCCATCATCGACGCCCGGAAGATGATCGTCGACGGTGCAGTCGGCATGGTCGAGATGGCGCTGGAGCGCCTGAACGAGAACCAGGTCGTCGAGCTGGACGAGGAGCGCAAGGCCGCCATGGTCTCCAACCTGCTGGTGGTCCTGTGCGGCAGCAAGGACGCGCAGCCCATCGTCAACTCCGGCAGCCTGTACTGATGCCGTGAAGCATCTGATCAGAACTGTTTGAGAAAGACAGACGGTTGAAAAAGACAGACTGCGACGAAGACGCTGAAAAAATAGAAAGCAGAATCAACAGATATGGCAGAGAAGAAGCAAGTGCCGCTGCGGCTGAATGAAAAACTCTATAACGCAATCGCGCAGTGGGCGGAGGATGATTTCCGCTCGGTGAACGGGCAGATTGAATACCTGCTCACCGAGTGCGTGCGCCAACGGAAGAAGGACGGCAAATACGTCTCAGAGCATCTGGACGAGCCGCCGGAGCTGGACATTCACTAAGCAGGATGAATAGACAGAAAGCAGGCAGGAACAACTGACAGAATCAACAGGCAGGAGCCGGAACCCGGAAGGGAACCGGCTCTTTCTCTTTTGTTGCTGTCTGTCAATCAACGGAATATAATATAAATTGGACCGATATGGAAATCAGGAACTCCTACAGGAATTCTTAGCAGAAAGAGGTAGATCCGATGAGTGATGGAAAAGAAATCAAGCACCACAATCCGATTGAAGAAAGAACGGTTCCACAGAAGTTTATTACGATCGGCGAGATCATGCTGCGGCTGACGCCGCCCAATTATGCCAAAATCCGGATGGCCTCCGCTTTTGAGGCGAGCTACGGAGGAAGTGAGGCGAATATCGCCCTGGCCCTGGCAAACCTGGGCGTGGACAGCACGTTTTTCAGCGTCGTGCCGGACAACAGTCTGGGCAAGAGCGCGATCCGGTGGCTGCGTTCCAACGACGTGCACTGCACGCCGGTGATTCTTACCACGCCGGAGCAGACGCCGACGCACCGCCTGGGCACGTACTATCTGGAGACCGGCTACGGCATCCGCGCCTCCAAGGTCATCTACGACCGCAAGCACAGCGCCATCGCGGAATTTGATTTCTCCCAGGTGGATCTGGAGAAGCTGCTGGAGGGCTATGACTGGCTGCATCTGTCTGGCCTGACGCCCGCATTGTCGGAGAACTGCGCACAGCTCATTCTGGACTGCCTGAAGATTGCGAAGAAGAAGGGCATGACCGTGAGCTTTGACGGCAACTACCGGGCAAAACTGTGGAGCTGGGAAGCTGCGCGGGACTTCTGCACGAAGTGCCTGCCTTACGTGGACGTGCTGTTCGGCATCGAGCCCTATCATCTGTACAAGGATGACGCGGATCCGTCGAAGGGCGACTGGAAGGACGGCGTGCCGCTGCAGCCTTCCTACGAGCAGCAGGACGAGATCTTCCGTCACTTTATCGAGAAATATCCGAATATCCAGTGCATCGCGCGTCATGTGCGCTACGCCCACAGCGGAAGTGAGAACAGCCTGAAGGCGTTCATGTGGTATCAGGGCCATACCTTTGAGAGCCGCCTCTACACCTTCACCATTCTCGACCGCGTCGGCGGCGGGGACGCTTTTGCCAGCGGCTTCATCTATGCGATGATGCGCGGCTACAAGCCGATGGATATGCTGAACTTCGGCGTGGCGAGCAGCGTCATCAAGCACACCATTCACGGCGACGCCAACATCACGGATGACGAGAACAGCATCCGCGACCTGATGAATATGAATTATGACATCAGAAGATAGGCAGGGTGTGACCGGCGTCACGCCCAGAAGACCTTGATTCTGATGAAGAATAACTGAGGATATCATGAGTATATTTGACGTACTGTCCCTCTTCGGCGGTCTGGCAATGTTCCTGTACGGAATGCGCCTGATGGGGGACTCCCTGAAGGAAAACTCTTCAGGAGCGCTGAAGACCGCGCTGGAGCGGATGACAAACAATCCGGTTTCCGCGCTTCTGACAGGCATGCTGGTGACGGCTCTGATTCAGTCGTCAACGGCGACCATCGTCATCACCTCCGGTCTGGTGGGCGCAGGCATCCTGACGCTCCACCAGTCACTGGGTATCATCATCGGTGCCAACGTCGGTACGACCATCACCGGTCAGATCATCAGACTCCTGGACCTGGACGCGGGTGCGTCCTCGTGGCTGCGATTCTTCCAGCCCTCCACCCTGGCACCGGTGGCGCTGATCATCGGTATCGTGCTGATCATGGGCGGGCGGATGAAGAATTCGCGCTCCATCGGCAATATCGCGATCGGCTTCGGCATCCTGTTTTCCGGTCTGTTGAACATGACCGGCGCGGTCTCCAATCTCTCCGAGTCCGGCCTGATTGAGAATATGTTCCGGGGCCTGGGCGAGAACCCTGTCGTCGGTTATCTGACCGGCGCGGGCGTTGCGTTCATGCTGCAGAGCTCTTCGGCAACCATCGGTATTCTGCAGGCCTTCTCCTCGACCGGGCTGCTGACGTTCAAAGCCATCTACTCGGTCATCGTCGGTATCTACCTCGGCGACTGCGTGACCACGGCCATTGTCTGTTCGATCGGTGCAAAACCTGAAGCAAAGCGGGTCGGTATCGTCAACATTCTGTTTAATTTAAGCGAGACCGTCGTGGTGCTGGTGGTGGTGAGTATTGTACACAGGATGGGCCTTTTGGATGCGCTGTGGGACAAGCCTGTAAACTCCGGTATCATCGCGAATACGAACACGATCTTCAACCTTGGCTGCGCTATTGCGCTGTTCCCGATGACGGGCCTGTATGAAAAGGCGAGCCGCCGGATCATCAAGGACGAGGTGAAGGAAGAGGGCAAGTACAAGGACAAGCTCAGCGCCCTCAGCCCGGCCTTCTTCAACACCCCGGCGCTGGCTCTGGGCAGCCTCTACGACGTGCTGCTGACCATGTTCGAGGCCTCCCGGCAGAATTTTGAGCGCGCCTGGGCGATGCTGGACAATTACGACGAGAGGCAGAAGGAAGTGATTCTGGCCGAAGAGGACGAGATCGATCACATGACCGACGTCTCCAGCCGCTACATGGTTCAGCTTCTGCCGCATCTGCAGAGCGAAGACCATATTTTGATCCTTAATCAGTATTACAAGGTTATCGGCGAGTTTGAGCGCCTGGGCGATCACGCGGTCAAAATCTCGGACGTCGCCGAGGGTATGGCCGCTGAAAACACAGCGTTTTCCGAAAAGGCGATGAAGGAGCTGGAGATTCTGTGGGAGCAGCTGGAGCGGATTCTGGATCTGACGGATCTGGCCTTCCGCAAGCGCGACGTGGAGGCGGCGACGCAGATCGAGCCGCTGGTCCGGGTCGCTTCGGAGTTTATCCAGCAGCTGAACAAGAATCATTTCAAGCGGATGAGCAGCGGCGAGTGCAACCTGATGGCGGATGCATTCTTCTCCAACCTGATGATGGAGTGCGGCCGGATCACCGGCATCTGCTCCAACATCGGTATCGCGACGGTCGTGCGTGTGCGGCCGGAGCTGGCAGATCACGAGCACCTGTATTACGAGAGTCTGCAGACCAGCGGCGAGCAGAACTTCATGAAGGTGTTCAACGAGGCGCACGATTCATATTTTGCCGCGCTCGAGGCACTGGGAGAAGAGAAGACAGAGCCGGAGATCGCATCAGACGGAACGCCGGCATAAGACGGCAGATAGGAATAGATGGAAAAACGTGTACGGGACCTGACCGAGGGCAGCACGATCCGGCAGATCATTGCCTTCTCGCTCCCGCTGATGCTCGGGAATGTCTTTCAGATGCTTTACAATACGGTAGACTCGATTGTGGTGGGCAATTTCGTCGGCAGCGAGGCACTTGCTGCGGTGGGATCGACCACCATGATTGCGAATATGCTCGTTTTCTTCTTCAACGGGTTTTCCACCGGCGCGGGCGTTGTGATCGCGCATCACTTCGGCGCGCGGGACATGAAATACCTGCATGAGGCAATCGAGACGACCATGACGGTGACCTTTATCTGCGGCGTGCTCTTCACCTTCCTGGGCATGGGAACGGTGCGGCAGATGCTGCGGTGGATGGCGACGCCGGAAAACGTCATCGACGATGCGACCATCTACCTGCGGATTTACTTCCTCGGCTTCATGGGCCTCTTAGTCTACAACATGGGCAGCGGCATTCTGCGGGCCGGGGGTGACACGAGGCGCCCGCTCTATTTCCTGATTCTGACCAGTGTACTGAATATCATTCTCGACCTGTTCTTTGTGGTGGCCCTGAAGACCGGCATCGCGGGTGTGGCGTATGCGACGATTCTCTCCCAGTTTGTCTCAGCCCTGCTGGTTCTCCGGCTTTTGACCGGAACAAAGGATGTCTACCGGTTCAGCTTCAAGGAGATGCGGATCGACCCGCAGATCCTGCGCCGGATCTTCATGATCGGCATGCCGGCGGGCATTCAGTCGGTCATCACCGCCTTCTCGAATATGTTCGTTCAGGCCTACATCAACTATTTCGGATCGGACTGCATGGCGGGCTGGGGCTGCTACAACAAGCTGGATCAGTTCATCATGCTGCCGATGCAGAGCATGGCCATGGCGGCGACCACCTTTGTCAGCCAAAATCTGGGCGCCGGCAAGAAGGATCGCGCGGAGCAGGGGACCCGGCTGACGGTGCTGATGGCGCTGGCCGTCACGGCGCTGATTGCAACGCTTCTGTTTGTCTTTGCCGATCCGGCGCTGCGGCTGTTCTCCTCCGAGGAGGCGGTCATCGCCTTCGGCGTGATGTTCCTTCGGACCAACATTTTCTTCATGCTGGCGAACTGCATCAACCACGTGCTGGCGGGGTCGCTGCGCGGGCGCGGCGACGCGGCGGGGCCGATGGTCATCATGATCTCGTGTTTTGTGGTCGTCCGGCAGATATATCTGTTTATTCTCACTCACTATATTTCCAACACGCCCAGACCCGTCGGCTTCGGCTACCCGGTCGGCTGGATGGCCTGCTGCATCGTGGAGCTGACGTACTTCTACTTCCGCTGGGGACGCGGACGCGCGATGCTCGAGAAGCGGCGGGAGGAGAAAGCGCAGAAAGCAGCGTAAGCGGCCGGCACGGATGCGGACGAATTCGGCAGAAAACGTTGAACGCGAGCCGGATTTTGCCCGGTCAGGGCGGATATCACACGGGATTTCGGCCTTGAATGAATGAAGATATCTACTTGAAGTATAATCGGGTAATGTGGTAGTCTTGACGGTAACGGAATCAAGGATATTCCGAAAAAAATGGAGAGGAAGGAAAAAGTTATGAGCAAAATCGAAGTGCCTTACAAGATCTATCTGGAAGAGCAGGAGATTCCTACGTCCTGGTATAACGTCCGGGCGGATATGAAGAATAAGCCCGCGCCGCTGATCCATCCCGGCACGCTGCAGCCGCTCAAGTTTGAGGACATGCAGCCGATTTTCTGTGACGAGCTGATCCGTCAGGAGCTGGACAACGAGACGGCATATATTCCGATTCCGGAGGAAGTGCTGAACTTCTATAAGATGTACCGTCCGTCGCCGCTGGTTCACGCGGTATTCCTGGAGCAGGCGCTCGGCACACCGGCTCATATTTTCTATAAGTTCGAGGGCAACAATACCTCCGGTTCGCACAAGCTGAATTCCGCGATTGCGCAGGCGTACTATGCGAAGAAGCAGGGCCTTGTGGGCGTGACGACGGAGACCGGCGCCGGACAGTGGGGCACCGCGCTTTCGATGGCCTGCTCGTATTTCGGGCTGGACTGCAAGGTTTACATGGTGAAGGTTTCCTATGAGCAGAAGCCGTTCCGCCGCGAGGTCATGCGGACCTATGGCGCAAACGTGACGCCTTCGCCTTCCATGGATACGGAGATCGGACGCAAGATCAACGCGGAGCATCCCGGCACCACCGGCTCTCTTGGCTGCGCGATTTCCGAGGCAGTTGAAGTTGCGACCACGACACCGGGTTACCGCTACGAGCTGGGCAGCGTGCTGAACCAGGTTCTGCTGCACCAGTCCATCATCGGTCTGGAGACCAAGGCGGCCTGCGATAAGTACGGCATCAAGCCGGACATCATCATCGGCTGCGCAGGCGGCGGTTCCAACCTGGGCGGCCTGATCAGCCCGTTCATGGGCGAGAAGCTGCGCGGCGAGGCGGACTATCAGATCATCGCGATCGAGCCGGCAAGCTGCCCGAGCTTCACGAGAGGCAAGTATGCATACGACTTCTGCGACACCGGACGCGTATGCCCGATGGCCAAGATGTACACCCTGGGCCACGACTTCATTCCTTCGGCGAACCACGCCGGCGGCCTGCGCTACCACGGCATGAGCCCGGTTCTGTCCCAGCTTTACGCAGACGGCTATATAGAAGCCAGAAGCGTGGAACAGACCAGCGTCTTCGAAGCAGCAGAACAGTTTGCCCGCGTTGAAGGCATCCTGCCCGCACCGGAATCCTCCCACGCGATCCGCGCAGCCATCGACGAAGCCCTCAAGTGCAAAGAGACCGGCGAAGAGAAGACCATCATCTTCGGCCTCACCGGCACCGGCTACTTTGACCTCAAGGCTTATGAACAGTACAACGACGGCACCATGACAGACTACATCCCTACCGATGCAGATCTGGAGAAAGGCTTTGCATCCATCCCCCAGCTGGGTCTCTAAAAATCTCTAAGAGGAGATTCGAGTGGGACGAGGGGACAGAGCATCGTCCCATGTTATGAAATGTTGAAGGCCGTCTGAATCACGAAATCTGTGGGCAGACGGCCTCTCTATGTCTTTTGGAAGTTTAAGTGGGACGAGGGGACAGAGCATCGTCCCACAAAGAGGAAGTATTATGTTACCGGCACACGAAACATCTATGACGCGCGAGGAAGCGCTTGCTTACAAACTGAATATCCGCGAATGCATCATCGGCGAGCGGGATTTCTACTCCCGGGTATTCATGATCGTCGTTCCGATGGTGATCCAGAACACGCTCTCCAACGTGGTGGGTCTATTGGACAACGTCATGGTGGGGCGCCTGGGCACGCTGCCGATGTCGGCGGTGGCCATCGTCAACCAGCTGATGTTCGTCTTCTATCTGTGCATCTTCGGAGCCCTCTCGGGTGCCGGCATCTTCAGCACGCAGTATTTTGGCAAAGGTGATCTCGAGGGCGTGCGGCACACGATCCGGTTCAAGCTGATTGTGGCCGGCCTGATCTGCACCGGCGCGCTGCTGGTCTTCCTGACGCTGGGCCCGCAGCTGATCGGCTCGTATATCGCAGCGGACACGGCCGCGGCGGACCGCGCGACCACCATGGAGCTGGCCCGGACTTATCTGGCCATCATGCTGGTCGGCCTCTTCCCGTTCGGCCTGACGCAGGTCTACGCCGGCGCCATGCGCGAATCCGGCCAGACGACGCTGCCAATGATCGCGAGCATCACGGCGATGATCGTGAACTTCATTTTCAATGCGCTGCTGATTTTCGGTCTGCTGGGCTTCCCGCGGCTGGGCGTCGCCGGCGCGGCGATTGCGACGGTGCTGTCGCGTTTTGTCGAGACTGGCATTGTTATGATCAAGGGACACAGGGATCAGGCAAAATATGGCTTTTTCACAGGACTTTATAAGAACTTCAGGATTCCGAAGGACATGATCTGGCCGATTTTGTCGAAGTCTGCGCCGCTTTTTGCCAATGAATTCTTATGGTCCATGGGGCAGGCATCGCTGATGCAGGCCTATTCCGTGCGCGGCATCGAAGTCATCGCGGCGCTGAACATCGCCAACACGATCTCGCAGATTTTCAACGAGATCTTCTTCTCGATCGGCGTGTCGTCGGGCATCATTACCGGGCAGGAGCTCGGCGCCAACCGGCTTGTCAGCGCGCGCCGCAGTGCATGGCGCATCGCCTGCCTGTCCGTTGCGACGACCTTCGTCATGGGAACGCTCCTGTTCATCGCGGCGCCTTTTGTGCCGAACATTTACAACACTGAGCCGGAAATCCGCCAGCTTGCGAGTGAGATGATCCGCATCATCGCCATCACCACGCCCTTCATGAGCGTGGCCAACGTGTCCTACTTCATCCTGCGCAGCGGCGGCAAGACCCTCATCACCTTCCTGTTTGACAGCTGCTTCATGTGGGTGATCTGCATGCCTCTCGCCTATGTCCTTACCCGTTACACCGACATGGACATCCGCGGCATCTTCCTCATCATCTGCATGACCGACGCCATTAAGACCGTGCTCGGCCTTATCCTCATCAAACGCGGCAGCTGGGTCAAGAACATCGTCGCCGATTAAAGTGGGACGAGGGTGGGACGAGGGGACAGAGCACCGTCCCATTTTTAGAATCTGCATAAGAAAAAGGGCGCCGAAGCGCCCTTTTTTCAATGCTTTTAGCGAATGGGACGAGGGGACAGAGCATCGTCCCATTTTTATGGCAGATCACACAGAAATCCTGCGTAAGGGAAACGGTAGAGCGCAATTTCCATCCCGAAGCGGCTCTCCGGCGTATACGACGCTGTGCCGGCCTTGATCTGCTGCGCACCTTCGATCAGCTGCGGGATCAGTTCAGGCCCCACCGGGAACGACCCGTGCATCGGATAAATCTCGTCGTACAGACCATCGTACTCACGAAGATGCCGCATGCTCTCCATAAACAGATCCAGATTCCGGAACTTCCCGAACATGAAAATGTTGCCGTCCTGCACCGAATCGCCGCTGATCAGCACGCGGTTTGTTTCATCGAGAATCGCGATGCTCCCCGGCGTGTGCCCCGGAATGTCAATGATCCGCAGCGGCCGCCCGCCCAGATCGATCACATCGCCTTCCCTGATCGGGATGAAGTTGCCGGCGCCGCCTTTTGCCCTGTAATTCTCCTCCTCAGCGGGGCTCATATAGAACGTGTCAAAAGCCGGATTCCCGGCAATGTGATCCGGGTCCGCATGCGTATTGATCAGGATCAGTGGAAGATCTGTCAGCTTCTCCGCAATCTGACGCGCGTCCCTGGTTGTCATACCGGTATCGACCAGCGCTGCCTTCTCGGTTCCGCACAACAACAGAAACCGCACATGCCCGTCTTCAATCCGCCAGGTCTTCTTATTAATCTGGATACATTCAGCCATCTTTCACACTCCTTTAAAAAAAGTGGGACGAGGGGACAGAGCACCGTCCCATTCCCATTGCCATTCACGCTTCTCAGCTCACGGAATTTGAAAGCGTTATAGTCGGTTGTATATCATAGAACTCCAGACCAGCAACGCCCGGCAGCTTCTCCCGCAGCAGCTGTGCGTCGCACTCAGCGTAGGGCTGCTCCAGGCAGGCCCCGATGTGATCCACCGCAAACTGGAAGCTGGCAAAATTTCCGGGCGGCACAAGAACATCCGCACCGAGGGAGAGCGCATAGCGCATGGCCGCCATGCCGAAAGCCTCCTCCTCCACATCAATCGGCTTGCACCAGGACTTCGGATAGGGCGACGAATACCGCTCCTCAGGACTGAGCCACTTCCGCTCGACCATGGACTTCATGCCCAGCACGCCCATGCCGTGCTCCTTCGCCTTGCGCAGCAGCTCATTGCCCATGCCCTTCCCGAGATTCATCATCCAGTTCAGCGGGAACATGACCGTGTCAAAATCATACCTCTCGATCATGGCCAGTCCAGCCGCCTCGCTGTGTGCGGTGAAGCCGATATTCTTCGCCACGCCGCTTTCTTTCAGCTCCCGCATCAGCTCCATCACGCCGCCCGGGGCAAAAGCCGCCTCCACGTCCTCCATGGACTTCACGACATGCAGCTGATACACCTCAAAGTGATCCGTGTGCAGCAGCTTCATGGACTCTTCAAGCTCCCGCTCCGCGACCTCCCGCGAGCGCTCCTTCGTCTTGCACGCCAGATTAATCTGATTGCGGTAGGGGACCAGCGAGTTTCCCAGCTGCTCCTGCGCATTGCCATAGGTCGGCGCTACGTCAAAATAATTAATTCCCTGCTCCACAGCCCAGGCCACGTACTTGTCCGACTCCTCCTGGCCCCACTGCGGATACACACGATCATCGTAAACACCTGCAGAAACAATTCCGCCATACACCACCGCCGACACATTCAAGCCGGTCTTTCCCAGTGTTCTGTACTCCATAAAAGCAACCCTCCTGCGTATGTATAGTTCTGATAATTAGATTGTACACCATTTGGGTGAGACGAGGGGACAGAGCACCGTCTCATTTTCAGAAAAAACTGAAAATGGGACGGTGCTCTGTCCCCTCGTCCCATTTCCTTGTCTTACTCTGTCTCTCACGAAAACCTTGAAAGCGGCGCGGATTCAGGTATAATTCAGAGGTAGTTAATACTAACCCGCGGCCGGCTGCATAAACTCCAAGCCGGTCGCTCTACACCACCCAGGAGGGGACTTACCTTGAACTACACTGGAATGCCGGCAGGCATGTGGCTGCTGTTTTCACAATCCTTCAGACGCAATCTGACCTCTGTTCTGCACTATGATCAGGCGGCAGCAAAGGAGATCACCCGGAAGGCACATCGGAAGTACAGGGAGATCATCGCGTCCGTGCCGGAATTCGAGAAGGGCGACCGGTTCAAGATGAACCTGGTCAACTGCGCCATGCTGTCTAGCTTCATTCTGAACATGCCGAAAAGGCCTACTGTCGAGCAGGCAACCATTTACTACCGCGAATCGATGATGACAGGGTCGATGAAAGCCTTCTGCCGGATGAGCGGAAAGAAGAAATTCTCGGACAAGGACCTGGAGGGTATGAAGAAAGCACAGGCGCTGCGCGCAGCGGACCGGAACCCCTACTCCTGGAATATGGACTACCTGCCTTATGAGGACGGCAGCGGCTACGAGGCAAGATTTACAGCTTGCGGCATCTGTGTGCTTATGAAAAGACTGGGACTCTATGACCTCGTCCCGGCGATGTGCAGGCTGGACTATACAATGAGCGAAGCCGGCGGTGCATCCCACTTCGTGAGAGAATACACGCTGGCATCCGGCGGCCCATACTGCGACTGCGGTTACAAAAAGCTGAAATAGGAAAGGAAACAGGGCAGGTAAGCGGCGCAGAGCAGGAGATCACGCGAACACAAGCTCTCCGAAATTGAAGATGTCTCCCAGACTGAATTCCAGCGGCTCATCGCTGACCGACACACTCCCGCGCAGCCACCGCACTGTATTCTCATCCTGCAGAGACCGGAACAGATTCCCGGTATTCCGCGCATCGATCAGTCCGTCATGCGCCCGTCCGTCAAAATCCAGCCCGCCCAGACGCACTGCCTCCTTCAGGCTCATCGAGCGCGTGATCCCGAGCAGCTCATCGAATTCCTGCTGATAATCGACCCAGTGAGAGAGCAGGCGGGCGAGGACACCGGTTACCGGAATGCCCTTCAGCTGTGCCTCCTGCCGGATCTGAATCAGATCATTCTCGCTCCAGGAATAGATGCAGTAATCCTCACCGCACCAGTCCAGGAAACGCCCCAGCACCTCTTCAAAAGAGCCCGCTGATTCCACCATATCGTAGCTGATGCCGGTCAGCTGTTCGTACTGCGGATAGATGGTGGATGTATAGGCAGGCCTTACATATTCACAAAACGAGGAGATCTCCCTGTTGTTCTCGTCCAGCATGACGGCACCGATTTCAATTGTTTCTGTCGCGCAGATTCTGCGCTTGTCCCTGTGATGCCTTTCAATCGGATGCATTTCCAGATCCACAAAAATTCTTTTCATCGCTGCCTCCTTCTGTAGTCCGCCGGACGCTGCCTTTCCTTTGATGTAAGTACTGATGCCGCACCTTTGCTGTCTGTTCATGGCTGTCTCAACTTAGCTGCTTCAACACGGCTGTCCCGGCTCAGGTGACCTCCTCATGTTCCTATTATCGCACATGCCATGTACATTTTTTTGTACATAAATGGGACGAGGGGACAGAGCACCGTCCCACAAATGGGACGAGGGGACAGAGCACCGTCCCACAAATGGGACGAGGGGACAGAGCACCGTCCCACTACCGTCCCACTAATCGATCCACCTTCCGATCGTCGATTTCGACAACCCTGTCACGCGCGCTATCTGCCCCAGGGAAAGATGCATTGCCCGCAGTTTCACCACTGACTTTTTCTGTGCCCATCGGTCCAACGCCTGAAAATCATGCGAAGTGGAGATGTCCGCCACCTGTCTCAGATACCGCATCGCCTGCTCGTCCGTGATGCGGCTTTTCTTCTCGGGCATTTCCATACCGACATAGTCATCCTTATATGCAAGAAAAGCCAGCAGATCCGCGCGCTTCGGAAACATGCTCAGTGCAAAATCTGTCGTCGTAATCCCATCCCACCTGTCGGCATAGCTGTGATAGCTGCTCCACGGATATTGCCCCGGCGCTGCCTCAATCCCGGCTTTCATCGGATTCTGAATAATGTACCGCAGCACACTCAGAAACTGCCGGTCGCTGTGAATCGGCTCACTGCGGTAGCGCCCCTGAAACAGATGCCCGACCCGCTCGTGCTTTGCGTTATACCAGTACACATACCTGCTCGCCGTCCGCTGGATGAACTTGCCCAGCGGCTCACGCCCGGGCCGGATCAGCAGATGAATATGGTTGGACATCAGGCAAAATGCGTAGATATCGCATTCGCTGGCATTTCTGCATTCGTGCAGCGTTTCGAGAAATTTCAGAGCATCCTCTTCATCTTCAAAAATAATCTGGCGATTGTTTCCTCTGAGCATGACGTGGAAGACATTGCCCGTGCTGTGTAACCTTGGAACTCTCGGCATTTTGCCTCCTTTTACAGACAGATCCGGACACAGAATCGTTATGCCTGGACCAATAACTTTCTTTGCAATTGTCCACAGGGAATGTTTGCGTAGCTAAATGAAAATAAAAGAATTAAAAGAACAGCAACAAGATGTTGCAGTAACTGAATCATACCTGAAAAGGGTGGGTTTGACAAGTATATCGGACTTCGATATACTTCAGACATCGGATATATCGAATCTCGATGTATCGAACCAAGATAGTACTACGCCAACACTGCTGTATGAACATCGAACCACAACTGAACCACCACGGAGGACGTAAAGAGAGCGAATGGACGACAAAATCAGACGAATTTACGTGCCGATGACCGAGTCCGGATTTTACATTCTCTTCTGCCTGCAGACCCCGCAGCATGGCTACGGCATCAGCCAGCAGGTGAAGAAGATGACCGGCGGCGCCGTCACCATCAGCGCCGGCACGATGTACGGAACCCTTTCTAAAATGGAAAAGGACGGCCTGATCCGCTTCCACAGCGAAGAAGAGAAGAGAAAGCTGTACCAGATCACGGACCTGGGAAGAGAAATCCTTTCCATTGAAATCGCACGAATTGAGCGCCTCTACCGCAACAGCAGAGGAGAAACACTGGAAGAACTGAAAAAGATCAGTGAGGCTCAGTAAAGACTTAGTAAAGGAGAGACAAGACCGATGCTGAAAGACTTCGGCTGGGAAAATGGGACGAGGGGACAGAGCACCGTCCCACTCGAGCACCGTCCCACTCGAGCAGCGTCTCACTCCAACCACGCATAAGGAGAACATCATGACACAACAGACCATCGACCGCATCCGTAAATTCACTGAGGACCGCGACTGGGATCAGTTCCACACCCCCGCGAACCTCGCCAAATCCATTTCCATTGAAGCCAACGAGCTGCTGGAGTGCTTCCAGTGGGACGAAGAAAACTACGATCTCGGCCATGTGAAGGAAGAGCTCGCCGACGTTCTCGTCTACTGCCGCAACATGTTGGACCGCCTCGGCCTCGACGAGGACGAGATCGTGAATGCCAAGATGGACCAGAACGAGCGCAAATATCCTGTCGAGAAGGCCAGAGGCCGCAACGACAAATATGATAAGTTGTGATGTGAGAACTGCTGACCAGGCACCGTCTGACACCAGCCTGCCCGATTTTTCTCTGAAAATCTGTGTGACATTTCTGTGATGCACCCTTTGTTATTCTCATATCAGATCAAGACAAACAGCGCCTGATCAAACCAACAGAAGAAAAAAACAGACAAGAAAAAAACAAGAAAACAAACAAGAGAATACAGACCAGACAAAGGACAAAGGACAACCACCACACAGACCGATCAAAAAGGAGATCGGAGAAAGAGAGAAAAACCATGATGAAGAAAATGATCGCAGCAGCCGTTATTACCGTTATGACCATGAGCGCAGCCCTTCCTGTTTTCGCAGCTCCCGCAAGAGGCACATCCACCGCTCCTGCACAGCAGCAGACCCAAGGCTACACACAGAACGCTGGATACAGCAGAGGAACCCGTCAGGCAGCCCCCGCAATGCAGAACTGCATCTCCCAGGACGAAGCCCTGCAGATCGCCATGGACCACGCCGGCGTGACCGAGAGAGACGTCACATGGCCGAGAGTCCACATGGACTTCGAGCACGGATATCAGATCTACGAAGTTGAGTTCCATGTTGGCTGGACTGAGTACAACTACGACATCGACGCCGTCAGCGGCCAGATCCTCGCTTACGAGTCCGACTGGGATGATTGAGTAAATCGTCAGAAAACCGGAAAACCGAATCAATAAAACCGAATACATCACTCACAGCCGCGCCAGCAGGTGCGGCTGTTTTATGCCCAGGCAAAATATGGCTCTGACCCGAAATTTTCGCCCCATCGCTTCGCGCCGGATTTTGACCTAAATGAACTGATTATTAAACCAATTACATTTGGGTAAGTAATATTAGTGTTACAATAAGAAATGATAATCCCCGAACCAGAACAGCCCGGGATGAGACAGCACACAGGCTTTGCAGTACCTGCCCATGTCTCGTTTCTCAGAAAGGAGCCGCCATGAACCCCAGGAAAATCCTTATCGTCGGCAGTCTGAATGTCGATCAGTCCGTACAGGTCAATGATCTCCCCGCCCGCGGCGAGACCATCAAGGGCCATAACCTTCAATATCTAAACGGCGGCAAAGGCGCCAACCAGGCTGTCGCCTGCGGACGCCTGAGCAGTGCTCCCGGCACGGTCGCCATGCTTGGCTGCGTCGGAAAAGACAACTTTGGCCAGATGCAGCTGCAGGGCCTTACGGCTTCCAATGTTGACACCCGCAATATCCACGCCATCGACGGCACTCCGACCGGCATGGCCATCATCTATGTGAGCAGCAAGGGCAGCAACTCCATCGTCATCATTTCCGGTGCCAACGACTGCGTCACACCGGAGTTGATTCATGAGCCGGAGAGCCTGAAAGCCATCGAAGCCGCCGACATCATCCTGATGCAGATGGAAATTCCCTTTGAGACCAACCTCGCCGTCATGGACCTTGCGGCAAAATCCGGCTCGACCCTCATTCTGAATCCGGCCCCGGCTCCCGATCACGGCCTCCCGGACGAAGTCTATGAGAAGCTGGACTACATCACCCCCAATGAGACCGAACTGGCCAAACTCACCGGCCTGCCCTGCAATACCATCGAAGAAATCGGACAGGCATCAGAAGTACTCGTACACAAAGGCGTGAAAAACGTTCTCGTCACCGTCGGTGACCGCGGCGCTGTTCTCACAAACGCAGAAGGCTCGACCCACTACACAGGCATCCACGCCGACGCCATCGACACCACCGCCGCCGGCGACACCTTCAACGGCGCCTTCGCCGTCGCCCTCGCCGAAGGCAAGACACCTGCCGACGCCATTGCCTTCGCCAACCGCGCCGCCGCCATCTCCGTCACCCGCAGAGGCGCCCAGGACTCCGTCCCCTGCCGCAGCGAATTAAACGAACCGCAGTGAACTTAACTAAAATGAAAACAATTGGAATTGATATCGGCACCACCACCATCAGCCTGGTGTGTGCCGCAGCGGGAAAAATTGTTGAAGCCCGCACCCTCGAAAACGACAGCAGCCTGCCGGCAAACCACCCGGGAGAACGCCTCCAGAACCCGCAGCGCATCGAAGAGATCGTCCGGGCGACGCTCGACGAGATGCTCGCTGCACACCCGGACACAGCGCGCATCGGCCTGACCGGGCAGATGCACGGAATCCTCTATATCGATCAGGAAGGCCGGGCGCTCAGCCCGCTCTATACCTGGCAGGACCAGCAGGGAAACCTCCCGCTTTCGGACGGGAAGAGCATGGTACAGCAGATCCGGGAAGAAACCGGCATCCAGGCGGCTTCCGGCTACGGCCTGGTCACCTATCTATGCCTTCAGGCGGCACACCGCATCCCGCAAAATGCGGCCAGCCTCTGCACGATCCCGGATTATGTCGGCCTGCGCCTGACCGGACGCACGACGCCGTTGATGCACGCGAGCATGGCGGCCAGCTTCGGCCTCTATGACGTGCAAAATCACGCTTTCTACCCTGAAGCACTGGAGACGCTCGGTATCGACTCCGCCATCCTTCCGCCGGCCACAGACCACATCGAAATCATCGGTGAATACCGCGGCATTCCGGTGACCGCCGCCATCGGCGACAACCAGGCCAGCTTCCTGGGCAGCTTCTTAAGCAGCACCGGCCTTCGCGAAGGCCTCCCGCTCATCAACATCGGCACCGGCGGCCAGATTTCGGTGATGTCCGACCGGTACATCGAGACGCCGGGCATCGAAATCCGCCCGCTCCTCGGCAGCCACTACCTCTATGTCGGCGCCTCCCTCTGCGGCGGCAGAGCCTACGCCGCCCTCGAGAAATTCTTCAGAGAATACGCAGAGGCCGTCACCGGCCGCGCCGAAAGCCAATATGAAATCATGCAAAATCTGGCCGCCCGCGCCGCCAGCACCACACTTCAGGTCAACACCCAGTTCCAGGGCACCCGCGCCCATCCGGAAGAGCGGGGCAGCATCCTCGGCATCAGTGAAGACAACCTGACCCCCGCAGACCTGATCCACGGCGTACTGCAGGGGATTGCGCGAGAGCTCTTCGACATGTATCATACCATTCGGACCCAAACCGGCCTTCAGTCAGACACCATCATCGGCTCCGGCAACGCACTGCGCCTGAACCCCGTTCTCCAGCGCATCGTCGAGGAAACCTTTGAAGCGCGCCTGATCATCCCCGACATCCGGGAAGAAGCCGCCTGCGGCGCCGCCATCGCCGCCGCACAGTAATACACGAGTGAGACGAGGGGACAGAGCATCGTCCCACTCATGTACATTAGAATGTACATAAATGAGACGAGGGGACAGAGCACCGTCCCACCCAGAGCACCATCTCACTTCAGAAAGGTAGTTGAATGAACAAGACAGTAATAAACGAAACAGAAAAAAAGGTTCTTACGATGGGGGTGCAGGCCGCGATGAAGCAGCTTGCGGAGGTGAACGCCTATGTCTCCAGATTAAAGAGTCTTGAGGATGTGGCCGGCAGCGGACAGATCGATCTGACGGAGGTGTCGTCGATGGTGAGCCCGGAGGTGAAGAAGTCGCTGCTGCTGGGCGCGGCGGCGAAGCTGCCGCATCTGCTGTATGTGCGCTCGCACGAGGAGGAAATCACTGAGACCAAGGAGCAGACGCAGGAGAGCCGGGAGAAGGTACTAGGTTATCTTGCCGAGTGCCGCGCCTCGATCCACGAGAAGGAGCAGGCGCGCATCGCGAAGGTAAAGGAATATAAAGCGGCAGCCCGCGAGAAGGCCGCCACGATTTCGGATGAGCTGCCGGAGCTGCTGGAGGATCTGCTGAAAGGCGACGTGAACAAGCGCATCCAGGAATACAACGAAATCTGCCTGAAGCTCTACCGGACGCAGCAGCAGCTCGAGCGGAAGCTCGCCGCCCTCGAAGAGGTGAACATGGAGCTGATCAGCCTGTACGAAGAATCAGACACAGAAATCATGGGCCTGCAGCAAAAGATGGATCAGCTCGTGGGCATTCTCGCCGTCATGGATGCGCCGGAGTCCATCCTGGACAGCTGCGCCGGAGCCGATATAGAAGAAGACGCCGAAGAAGCAGCAGACACAACACCAGAGACAGCAGGCGAGGAAGCAGAATGATTTCAGCAAACGAAAAAGAATTCATGATGGTCGCCCAGTTTCTGGCGGACCGAATCAGAAGCAGTGAGGAGCGCCTGAACGGCCTTGTCTCAATTGAGCAAAATCCGGCTGAAGGGCCAGCTCTCCCGGACGTCGAGAGCTTTGAGGAGCTTGCTGCGCTTGCCAGGGAGGCCGGATACACCACCTCATATCGGGCAGACGATCTGCTCTCAGAAGAGGAGCTCGCGCGCCTTGACGCGGAATACGAACAGATTGAAAAGGACTTTGCCGAGGCGACGAAGCTGAACAAAACCGACGCGGGCTTCATCACCATCGCCATCGCCCTGCAGGTAATGCGCCAGGTGCTTCAGCCAAAGCTGAAATCGGCCGTCACGTCGGCGGCCGCAGAGGGCTCTCCGCGCGCACAGCTTGCAAGCATCGGACACGTTTCCCATTCGGGGCCGGGACCGATCACGGGTCTTCTGAAAGATGATAAGAAAAAGCCGGTGGAGGCAATCGCGGACGGAGACGCGGCGGAAGCGCAGACCGCCGAAGGCGAAACAACTGAAGGACAGGCAGGCACAGAGCAGACCGCAGCCCACAAGTACTATGCTCCGCTGGCCGAAATTTCAGATTTTGCTGCCTCCGCACCTTACGACGCAGTCACAGAGGAGGAAGACGGCAGCCGGATTCTTCCTTCCCGCAAATACAGAACACTTGGAAACGATCCATATTTTGGCTACTTTTTCGGCACCTGCAATATCCTGACCGACACCGTGACGGTTATGAACCGGAACAGCTTCAAGACTAAGCATGTCAAGGACGACGAAGTCGGGGAGGACGCGGATTTTGAGACCGCGCTGCAGAGCTGCGTGGAGCGGTACCGGGAGTCGCCCAACACGGTTGCGCTGGCGATCCTGAAGCAGGCCTACCGCATGGCCGCCAGCAAGAGAAAGCCCAAGAAGAAGGGCTTTGGCAAAATCCTGCTGGAGCTTCTTGCCAATACAGAGGTCATGAACATGCTGTGCGCGACGGGGCTGGATTTCCAGCACGCGGACGTCTATAAGCAGGCGGCGTCCCTGCAGTGGACTTTTGCAGAGATGATCAATTTCATCATCGCCGTGACGCACCGGATCGCCATGGCCGCGGAGGAGTATCAGGCAGCCGGCGGCGAGGGCATAACGTTCGATGTGATCAAGGAGTTCCACGTTTTCAGCAAGACGGAGCGCCTGTGCGAAGCCCGGACCAGAAAGATTCTGATGATTTCCAACGCCATCGCATCCGGCATCAACCTGGCGGCCGTCGGCAGCACCGCCGCAGTCACTGCGACCGGTGTGAACATGCAGCTCGCCAAGGAAATCGTGGACAACCTGGATGTTGGCGGGCTGGCTGTGACCTGCGTCCACCTCTTCACCGACACGCGGTTCATTGCCAAAATCAAGAAGGACTACGTCGCCGGGATCATCCGGGGAGACTTTGAACAGAACTTCGGAATGGTGCTGGAACAGGAATGAGACGAGGGGACAGAGCACCGTCCCATACGCGGCTGTACCGAATCACGGTGCGGCCGCTTT
>JAFTFP010000040.1 GCA_017449485.1 Lachnospiraceae bacterium | reverse complement strand
GCCTTTATCACGCGGGCGATACGATCGAGTGGGAGACGATGACGGAGGAGCTTACACCGCTCGGAATCGATATTGCCTGCCTGCCCATCAACGGCAGCGACTGGAAGCGGAAAAAAGAGGACATTATCGGAAATCTGAACGCCCGGGAGGCCGCGGATATTTCGCAGATCATTGGCGCTGATCTGCTGATCCCGCTGCACTACGATGTCTTCGCGCATAACGGAGAGAATCCGGCATATCTTGCCGACTGCATGTGGCGCAGCTATCCGGCCGCGAAGTACAAAGTCATGGCGCCGGGCGAGCGGATTCTGTACTGCCGCTGAAGCTGTGACGCACGTTTGTCAATGACAGATCACCTGTCACGGGCCGGCAGCGCCGCCTTTCTCATACAGCATATTCTATAATGATATGTGTGGGCATATTGACCATTCAAACAGGCCCGTCAGGGCATCTTAAGTGGAAACACAGAATTCACGGAGGGACTGTATGAGCGAAAGCACCAGGATGAAGTACTGTCGCCAGTGCGGACAGCCGACCAGCATAGATGCAAAATTCTGCACAAACTGCGGATATCATTTTGAAGTGAAGCAGGAGCCGAAACAGGAGCAGAAAACTCCTGCGATGAAAATCTGCGGCAGCTGCGGAAGGGAAAATGCGGCTGATGCCGCATTTTGCCGTTTCTGCGGAACGCCGATGCAGCAGACCGGTGCACAGCAGCAAGGTGCACGTCCTGCCGGTGCGCAGCAGCATACAGCGGCACAGGCAGCGGGGCGGCCTGCTCAGCAGAGAACGCCGGGGATGCAGCCGCCGCAGAAGCCGGTTAAGAAGAAGTGGAAGATCCCGGTTATTATTGTGATCGCAGCCACGCTGCTGTTCATGGCCGCGTGCTATTTCATTGTCGCACGCGGTGTGCTTCAGGAGCTGGGCGGAAAGCCTGGCTCTTCGGCGGAGTCTGGGCAGTCCGGACTGTTCGGGCAGAATACAGAGAGTACGGAGGGCACTGCGGCCGGGGACGTCTGGAATCTGACGGATGAGCAGCGGCAGGACATGGCCGAGATCGAAGCCATGCCGGATCTGGAACCGACAGAAGACTATATCGAAGAGGAGCCGGCAGAGCCGCTGGCGGCACACGGCTATGACTGGCTGTACCCGAATGGGGAAGACTGGGAGGATCCGGAGGAAGCGGACAGCGGAACAGACAGCAGCGCCGGCGGCTCTGAAAAAACTGATATCGACGAAGTGCCGCAGGATCCGCTTCAGGATCATCCGAGCCCGGCCTTTTCCACGAGCCCGGAAAAAGGCATTACGATCTCCGGGGCGGAGGGAGCACTCGACAAGGAGCGCACCTTCACCATGACGGAAGTGCCGGATGAGCAGTATCAGGCATTGAATGACAAGCTGGAGGCAATCGACGATATGGGCGGCGTGATCGGCGCCTGGGAATTGGATGCAGGCCTTGCGGACGACGAGGTCCTGCCCGGCGGCTTCACGATGGATTTCGACCTCGCGGAACTCGAGATCGACGAAGAGCTCTACGACAGCCTCTGCGTCTACCGGGTCGACGACGCGGGAAACTGGTATCCCTATGTCTCACAGCTGGATGGTAAAAACTTAAGGATCACCAGCAGTCAGAACAGTGTGATTGTCATCGGCGCGCTGGTGCTGCTGCCGTTTCTGCCGGACATCGGCACAACCATTCAGGGCATTGCGAGCGGCGCGGTCTATGACCCGCGGGCCAAATCGTTTTATGTCGAAGTGGATGGAAAACGGACCTTCCAGATTCTGGCAAGTCTGGAGACTGTCGCAGGCCGCATGGAACAGACATCTGCCCAGCAGCTGGAGGAGGCACGGGAGAAAGCAAAGGTCGAAGCACAGAGGCAGTACAGAGAATCGCTCGGATACACCGAAGAGCAGAAAGACTGGCTTGAATATACGGGAAAGGCCTATTATCGGATCTACCTCAAATGTCTCAAGGCGCAGCTGGCGCAGAATTCGGTCCGACAGGAATACGAAAAACAGCTGAAAGATCTGCAGAACTCCGGAGCACTGCTGCAGGCCCTCAGTCCTGTGATCATGGTCATCAACAACAGCAAGGAAGCTTACAAGTATCTGCGCGATCACACCGGTGCAAAGCTTCCGGATTATGTGGTGCGTCTCGAACTGTCGGATGCAGAGCGGCCGGCCTACGGCGTCACGGTCTCAAGCTATACGTTTACGCGCAATCCTTATGTGGTCCTGTATCTGAGAAAATTTGCCGACGGCAGCAAGCTTTCCGAGGAGAAGCTGCTGCTGACGCTGGTGCATGAGCTCTTCCATGTGATCCAGCGAGGATACAAGTCGCCTTATACCGCAAATTACAAGTTTGATGAGGCTTCGGCGCAGGCGGTGGAGTGGGAGGCCTATGACTATTTTTCTGAGAAGGGCACAGTCACGAATTCGCTCGAGGATTGTCTGGACAACCTGGAGCCGCTTCGGTATTTTGCCATCCCATTGGATAAGCTGAAGGTGAGCGCCTACCCGGAAGGAGCGCTGAAGCTGGGAAACAGTGACTCCGCGGACCGATCCTATCCGATTGCCCACTTCCTGCGGTATCTGGCGAAACAGCACGGAAGCTCGGATGGCAAATATTGGGGCAAAATTCTGCAGCGCTACGCGGACGCAGGTGCCGGCCCGGATTTTACAACGATTCTGACATCTGGTTTTCTGATTTCTGAGAAGACACTGTCACAGGACTATCTGGATTTTGCCAATTCCTATCAGACTAAATTCTATAAATATGCCAGGGCGAATCCCGGAGATAATCCCGGTTATATGCCAATCACAGTTCTGAAACCGAATGCAAGGACATCAGTGAGCCTGGTGAACCGGGATTATGTCATCCGGACCAGAATGGTCCGCATTACGCCGACGGGTGAGTTTACAGAATCAGCGGTTGTCCTGAAGAAACGGGATGGGTTCGATGAGGTCATGAGCGACTTCCGGGTTATTCCTGCAGGGCTGGAAAAGGGGAAGGAGTGGAAGGAGTGGCCCGGCGGCATTTTCCTGGAGCCGAAAACAATCAAGAAAATTAACAGTTCCCCGCTTTATGGCGCTCTGGTCGAGGCAGACGGCGGAACAGCCGAGAAGACCGAAGGATGGTTCAGCGACACACCGGCCGGCTATGACTTGTATATGCTGACGGCGCCGGAGAATCCGAAGGTGGACATTACCGGGACGACTGTGAAAGTGGAGCCGATGAAAGTCCGCACCGCAGACGCCGCGGAGGTCGTGGACGGTATCGTCTTTACCTTTAAGCTCGGAAAGAACGTACTGCATCAGGAGCAGGTTCTGTACAAAGGCTGGGACAAAGCCTGGACTTTTGATATGTCCGGCCTGAAAGCCGATGGGAAGAAACTGACGGAGGAGCAGATCGGACAGGTGACGCTGACCCTGCAGGAAAGTGTTATCGGAACATTCGGCGTAAAGGACCAGGAGCCGTGTCTGGGCCCTGCGGCGGAAGCATCGGCGGCCAAAGGCTATACGGACGAGCTGGCCATCGCGGAAACACGGCTGCGCATTGAGGTCACCGGGCTTACGATCACACAGGCAGAGGACAAGGTCGTCCAGAAGTCCAAGTTCTCACAAGAAGAGAACAGGATGCTCCGGACCGTCCGTGCGACCATCAGAAAAGGTGACAGTTACTCGATCAAAGCAGAGTCACTGGAGCAGGGGGCGCTGAATATCGTTGTCAATTATTTCGATGCCGGCGGGGAGTCGTGCGGAAGCCAGCTTCTCAGTAACGAAAACGGTACGATGACCTTCGTATCATCAAAGGTTCAGGGACAGAATAATGAAGAGAAGCCGGCACCCGGCGGAAAGAAAGGATATGTGGAGTGGACATTCAAACCGCCGGAGAATGCAGCCAGGTTCAATTTGACGATGATGGCTAACCGGGGAGAGTCCGGCGCGTCTCTGGAAGTCTTCGACGTCACGGTCGTTCCGTAAACAGGATAAAAGGAGTATAATAAAGTCTGACATGGAAGCAGACAGCCTGGCACATCAGGGCAGCTGTCGTGTACAGGGGTATCCAAGCAGAAGGAGGGAACTATGCCGGATTTAATTAATCGTACGAAACTCAGTCAGATCAGAGCACAGCAGGCGGCTAAGCAGAGTGCAGCAGCTGACCCGCAGCCCGCAGCACAGCCCGCACCTGCGGCAGCTCCTGCGGCAGATCTTTCCGCGATTGCAAAGGAAGTCATTCAGGGCAAGTGGGGCAACGGTCAGGAGCGGATCAATAAGCTGACGGCAGCAGGCTTTGACGCCGCCGCAGTTCAGAAAAAGGTCAATGAGCTCCTGAAGGGCGCACCCGCAGCAGATCTTACAGCGATTGCCAAGGAAGTCATTCAGGGCAAGTGGGGCAATGGCCAGGACCGCGTAAACAAGCTGAAAGCAGCAGGCTATGATCCGGCGGCTGTCCAGAAGAAGGTCAACGAGCTGCTGAAGTAATAAGGCAATGAGAGCGAAGTCGTATTTTGACCCAGCAGTATCTAATTGCTGCGCCGATTACTCCGGATCCGAAGGATGAGAAAGGTCAGCAGTGCGGCCAAAAGGGCACCGCACGAGTCGATCACGAGATCCTTGAGTTCGAAGGCGCGGCCCGGAACAGAAAGCTGGTGGATTTCATCTGTCAGCGCGTAGAACATACTGAAAAGAACCGGCGGGAGAAACAGACTCCTGCCGGTTTTCTTTAACTTCAGACGCAGGGGCAGCAGGAGTGAGAGACTGAGCAGGAAATACTCTGAAAAATGCGCGACAACGCGCAGATCGTTCTCCATGCGCAGGGAGAGTGCAATCAGCTTCGCCCGGGTCATTTTGAGCCCGAAAATCAGGTTGAAGCCGCTCACAATGCGGTAGCTGAGCTGCCGGCTCTGTCTGCTGCTCTGCACAGCCGGCTGGTCGGAAAGCCAGAAAATGGCAATCATGATCAGCACAGCAGGCAGGAAAGCCAGCGTCAGGCCGGCAATACGCTTCAGACGGCTTTCGGCGCTGACTGCAGCCGGAGTCAGATTTTGATTCAATTGTGCAGAATTCTCTTTTTTCATCACAGGCGTTCATTATAACAGAACCGACGGCATTGCGAAACAACAGATGATTTTACCACGGACAGAAATAGTGTATAATTCGATCAAATACGGGATAAGGAGCCCCAAGTCATGGAACCTTTATATACGACTGAATCCTGCATGACGCAGGATGAATATCTGAAATTCAATGACGCAGTAATCAAGTCGAACAAGCTCAACCGCATTCTTGTGCCGGCGTTCACGGCTGTGATGATCATTCTCGGTATCTTCCGGATGGTGCAGGGCCGCATCGGCATCGGCCTCTATTTCATCATCCTCGCGCTGCTGTTCAATATTTTTCTCGGCTACTCAACCAAGCGCCGCGCGATCCGGACCTGGCAGGCCTCGAAGGCGCTGCAGAACCGGAGGGTGCGCTACTATTTCTACGAGGATCACCTGGAATCAGAGGTGCTGGGAAACAGCACAGAGCCCGTATCGGATGTGCAGCCTGGGCAAAATCCGGCCGCCGGCGGGACCGTGCCGCAGGACAAATACGGAGAGAGTGCTGCGCAGAACACGGACCGCAAGGGTGTGCGCTATGATGAGCTGTATCGGGTGCTGGAGACACCGACTAACTTCTATATCCTGACCAGCGCGGGGCAGGGCATTGTCATTCAGAAGGAAGCCTGCGAGGAGGGCCTGATCAGTCTGATCCAG
>JAFTFP010000039.1 GCA_017449485.1 Lachnospiraceae bacterium | reverse complement strand
CGGTAACCGCCAGGATTCGGGAAAACTGCTTTACCGGGTACGTCTTGACTAGCTTGCTTTTACACGGTAACCGCCAGGATTCGGAAAAACTGCCTTACCGGGTACACTATGACAAGCTTGCTTTTACACGGTAATCGCAGAGATTCAGGAAAGCCATCTTACCGGGTAATCTAATATAAACTCTCCATTACACGGTAACCAGAGAATGATGCAGGCAGTGAGGCTGAAATAAAATCGAAAAATGAGAAATAAAACAACTGCCGTGAGGGATGTTTCCCCACGGCAGTTGTTTTCATAGTTGTAATCACGATACCTATACACAGTACCTATACACTATACCTACACACTATACCTACACACTATACCTATACACAATACCTATAAATCTGTTTCAACGCCTGCCCCTCACTCCTCTGCCATCTGCTTATAGGATTCGTAGCGCTGCTTGGCTTCTTCCTCGGCCCTGGCGAAGAGGACGCGGGCGTTGTCGGGGAAGGTCCGGTGGAGCGATGCGTAGCGGACTTCGCCTTCCAGGAATTCCTGGTAGTTCATGGACGGCTCCTTGCTGTCGAGGGTGAACGGGTGCTCCTTGCGCGGATCGAAGCGATAGAGCGGCCAGTAGCCTGCTGCCACCGCGCGCTTCATCTCAGCCTGGGCGCTGTCCATGCCGGCCTTGATGCCATGGCTGATGCACGGCGCGTAAGCGATGATGATAGACGGTCCCGGATAGCTCTCTGCCTCGGTGATGGCCTTCAGCAGCTGTTCCGGATCCGCGCCCATCGCGACGCTGGCAACATAGCAGTTTCCGTAGGCCATGAACATCTTGCCCAGGTCCTTCTTGCTGCTCTTCTTGCCGGCTGCCTGGAACTGTGCCACGGCGCCCAGCGGCGTCGCCTTACTGCTCTGTCCGCCGGTGTTGGAATAAACTTCCGTATCGACGACAAATACGTTGATATCCTCGCCCATGGCGATGACGTGATCCAGTCCGCCGAAGCCGATATCGTAGGCCCAGCCGTCGCCGCCGTACATCCAGACCGGCTGCTTGGCCAGATGCTCCGGATGACGCAGGATCAGCATCTTCAGATCGCCGGCGCGGCCCGTCAGGTAAGTCTTGGCCAGCGCGGCGCCCAGCTTCTCTGAAGCAGGCATTGAAGCTTCCACATCCGAGAAGGTATCCAGCCACTCGTCGATCACCTCTTCGAGGGTCGGCACCAGGGTGCGCAGCTCCTCGATCCAGGCGCGCGTCTTGCCTCGCTGCTGCTTGACCGACAGATACATGCCAAGGCAAAATTCGGCATTGTTTTCAAACAGTGAATTACTCCAGGCCGGTCCGCGGCCTTCCTTGCTGACCGTGTACGGAATGGACGGCATTGCTGCGCCCCAGGCCTGTGAGCAGCCCGTGGCGTTCGCCCAGTACATCCGGTCGCCGTAAAGCTGTGTCAGCAGTTTCGCATAAGGGGTCTCGCCGCAGCCCGCGCAGGCGCCGTTGAACTCGCACAGCGGCTGACGGAACTGACTGCCCTTGACCGTCTCGGGACGGAAAACCTTCTTATCAGAAAGCGTCAGGCCGTACTCCCATGCCGGCGTCACCTTCAGTTCCTCGGTGACCAGCTCCATGCGCAGCGCCTTTCCGCTGAGCGGGCAGGACTTCACGCAGCTTCCGCAGCCCGTGCAGTCCATGTCACTGATCTGAATGGAGAAGAACATGTTCTCTGCGCCTTTGCCCTTGGCCGGCACAGTCACAAAGCCTTCCGGTGCCTTCTCCTTCTCTTCTGCTGTCAGCAGGTACGGACGAATGACCGCGTGCGGGCAGACGAAGGAGCAGCGGTTGCACTGCGCGCAGGCCTCGGCATCCCACACCGGCAGGTGCGTTGCAATACCACGCTTCTCATAGGCAGTCGTGCCCAGCGGCATCGTGCCGTCCTCATAACCGACAAAAGTAGAAACCGGCAGTTCATCGCCCTTGAGGGCGTTGATCGGACGGAGAATGTTCTTAATAAAATCAGGCTCGGGCTTTTCAGGTGCTGCCGGCTCCGGATCCTGAGCGTCCTTCCAGTTCTTCGGAATCGGCACACTGATGACAGACTCTGCACCGCGGTCGATGGCGTCCAGATTCATCTGCACGACGGCATCGCCCTTCTTGCCGAAGGACTTTCTTGCCATCTCCTTCATCAGATCAATGGCTTCTGCCATCGGAATGATATCCGCGAGGCTGAAGAAAGCGGACTGCAGAACCATGCTCGCGTGGTCGCCCAGACCCAGCTCATTCGCAATCTTGTTCGCGTCGATGATATACAGACGCGCCTTCTTTTCAGCGAGTGCGCGCTTTACATTCGCCGGCAGCTTCTCGTCCAGCTCCTCCGGCGCCCAGCGCGTGTTCACCAGGAAGATGCCGCCCGGCTTCAGCTCGGAGAGCATATCGTACTTATTTAAGAAGGACTGGTTGTGACATGCGACAAAATCCGCCTCGTGCACCAGGTATGCGCCGCGGATCGGCTCGTCGCCGAAGCGCAGGTGGCTTCTCGTGATGCCGAAGGATTTCTTCGTATCATATTCAAAATATGCCTGCGTGTACATCGGTGTGTGATCGCCGATGATTTTGATCGAGTTCTTGTTGGCGCCAACGGTGCCGTCCGAACCCAGACCCCAGAACTTACAGCTGACCAGCTTGCCTCTCTTGAGCGGAAGCGGTGCGGGAATGGTGAGGGACCGGTGCGTCACATCGTCGTCGATGCCGATCGTAAAGTTGCCGAACGCATTCTCTTCGTCCAGATGGTTGAAGACTGCCGCGATCATCTCCGGTGTCGTGTCCTTGGAGGACAGGCCGTAGCGGCCGCCGATGATATAAGGCTTGTCTTCCTCGTTGATAAACGCCGAGCAGACTGCCAGATACAGCGGATCGCCTGCTGCGCCCATCTCCTTGCAGCGGTCGAGCACCGCAATCTTCTTCACGGTCTTCGGCATCGCCTTCAGGAAGAATTCCTTCGAGAAAGGATTGAACAGGTGGACCTGCAGATAGCCGACCTTCTGTCCCTGCTCGTTCAGATACGCCACTGCCTCTCTTGCGGCGCCGCTGACAGAGCCCATGGCGACAATCACCTTCTCCGCATCCGGTGCGCCATAATAATTGAAGATATGATAATCCTCGCCGGTCACCTCGTTGATCTGCCGCATGTAATCTTCCACGATCTCCGGCAGGCCGTCGTAGAAACGGTTGTTGGCCTCACGGAACTGGAAATAGACATCCGGGTTCTGCACCGTGTTGCGCAGTGACGGATGATACGGATTCAGTGCAGCTTCACGGAAGCTTCTCACAGCGCCCCAGTCCAGCAGATTGCTGAAGACTTCGTAGGGAATTGCGTGAACCTTCTGAATCTCATGAGATGTGCGGAAGCCGTCAAAGAAGTGCAGGAACGGAATTCTTGCCTTGATGGCGGACAGATGTGCGACACCCGCCAGGTCCATGACTTCCTGGACGCTGCCGGTGGACAGCATGGCAAAACCTGTCTGACGGCAGTTCATGACATCACTGTGGTCACCGAAGATGGACATCGCATGTGTGCCGACCGTTCTGGATGCGACGTGCAGCACTGCGGGCTGTCTGGTTCCGCTGATCCTGTGCATCGTCGGAATCATCAGCATCAGTCCCTGTGAAGAGGTGAAGGATGTGGCCAGCGATCCCGCTTCCAGTGCACCGTGCACCGCGCCGATCGCGCCGGCCTCTGACTGCATTTCCACCAGATTGACCGGCTGCGTGAACAGATTCTTGCGTCCGTTCGCCGACCACTCATCCGTCTTGCCTGCCATCGGCGAGGACGGTGTGATCGGATAGATCGCCGCAACCTCCGAAAAAGCATAGGCAACGTAGGCACAGGCCTCGTTGCCGTCCACGACCATGACTGGCCGGTCTTCCAATAATTTCCCCGACATTGTGAACCCCCCTTGAAATTAAAAAAATAGTCTGTGCGCGGAAGTCATATTTTGCCCTTCCTGACACACAGACTATTATACACCTTATTTTCTTTTAGAGATGGAAATTCGTGACTTTTTACTTCTTCGCGTGCTGCAGCGCCGAGGCGGTCACCATGCCGGTCAGAGCGAACAGCGCGATGACGTTCGGGATGACCATCAGCTGGTTGAACATGTCAGAAAGTTCCCAGACAAGGTCGTTGCTTGCAAGGGTTCCCAGGAAAATGAAGATCAGGCCGATGACCGAGTAGATCTTCGTTGACTTCTCTCCGAAGAGATAGATCATGTTGATCTTGCCGAACATGTTCCAGCTCAGAATGGTCGAAAAAGCGAAGAAAAACAGACAGATGGCGACAAAGCTGAAACCGATGGTCTCGCCGAAGACGGAGCCGAAAGCAGTCTGCGCCAGATTGGCTTTGGTGATGCCTTCCGCGGAACCGGAGGCCAGGATGCCGTCCTGCGTGTAAAGGGTGCTGATGATGACCAGCGCGTTCAAGGTCAGGACGACGAAGGTGTCGATGAAGACGCCGATCATGGCAACGCAGCCCTGCTCGTGCGGGTCGCTGACGTTGGCCTGGGCGTGGGCGTGGGGTGTGGAACCCATACCGGCTTCATTGGAGAACAGGCCTCTCTTGGCACCCTGGGAGACTGCAGTCTTCAGGGCATAGCCGAAGCCGCCGCCGATGATGGCCTGAGGCTGGAAGGCATAGCGGAAAATCATGCCGAAGGTCGCGGGGATGTAGCGGATCCGCATGATCAGAATGATCAAGCCGCCCACGATGAAGATCGCCGCCATGATCGGGACGATTTTCTCTGTGACGGAGGCGAGGCGCTTCATACCGCCGAGGAAGATAAAGCCGCACAGAATGACCAGTGCAATACCTACGATCCAGGACGGAATGCCGAAAGCGGTCTGGAAGGTGGATCCGATGGAGTTGGACTGCACCATGCAGCCAAAGAACCCCAGTGCCAGGATGATCGCCACGGAAAAGAAGCCCGCCAGGAATTTACCGAAGCCGCCCTTGAAGGCTGTCGTGATGTAGTAGACGGGACCGCCCAGGATGCTGCCGTCTTTGGCCTTAATACGGGTCTTCTGTGCGAGAATCGCTTCCGCGTAGATGGTGGCCATGCCGAAGAAGGCGATGATCCACATCCAGAAGATCGCGCCGGGGCCGCCGGTGAGAATGGCGCCGGATGCGCCGACGATGTTGCCGGTGCCGACCTGGGCCGCAATGGCGGTGGCGAGGGCCTGGAATGAGCTCATTCCGCTCTCATGCTTGTGGCCGGACAGCGAGAGGTTTCCGAAGGTCAGACGGACGCCGTGGCCGAAGTTCCGGATCTGGACAAAGCGTGTCTTGATGGAAAACCAGAGGCCGACTGCGACCAGCATGAAAATGAGAATGTAGTCAGACAGATATGCGTTGATTTCCTGTACAATTGGTAAAAGCATGCTCTCCTCCTCCGATACGGAAGCTTCAGCATGCTCCTTAGCGCAGTCTGACTGCGTCATGAATAAACCCTCTGCTGTTAAGCAGATGATGCGCACCCTGTCCTTTGGCCTGAGAGATTTATGCGGCTGGCCGCATTTTGCACCTTCGGCACCCTTTACGGGATTCTCCAGAGCTACTCCATTTTCAGTCATCACCCTCGCGGGAGCCTGAGAGTTTTACTCCTTCGGCGGACCGGCGGACCGGCCCTTTTCTGAAAACTTCATCGTATCGTTTGTTATGAAATTGTTGTCCGCACGAAATCGTATCATCCGGACAGTTTGGCGTCAATGCTTTTTTACAGCATTTTGGTCTGCATTCCGACCAGCCGGCAGCTGTTATTCGTTGTCCAGATCCTGCTGGCGCATCCAGGTGTCCATGACGAAACTGTGGGGCAGGAATTTCACGAGGAGCTTCTGGCCTCTTGCGATGAAGCCGAACATGCTCACATCCTTGCCGCGCTTCAGATCGCGGAAAGCCCGGCGCACGATGTCCTCGGGCTGGTACATGGCGGCGTATTTCTTGACGATCTGGTGATCCGGGTCGGTGATAGCCCGGTCGAAGAATTCCGTCTTCGTCCAGAAGGGGCAGACCGCCATGACGTGGATGTCCTCGCCCTTCAGCTCGCGGTTCAGCGCCCGGGAGTAGCTCAGCACGAAGGCCTTGGTGGCGGCATAGATGTTGATGTAGGGAATCGGCTGGAACGCCGCGACGCTGGCCATGTTGACGATCCTGGCGCCGGTGCACATGTGCGGCACCGAGAGCTGACACAGGGTCATCAGCGCCTTGCAGTTTAAGTCGACCATGTTCAGGTTTTCTTCCAGCGGCACATCCATCACCGCTTCAAACTTTCCGAACCCGCTCGCGTTGATCAGCAGCGCAATCCGGTCCTCCGGCCCCAGCTCGTCCAGCAGCGCCTGATACCGCTGCGGCAGATCCGGGCCCGTTAAGTCCATCGGAATCGCCCGCACCGGGAACGGCGCCTGGCCTTTCAGCTCCTCCAGCCGCTCCTTCCTGCGTGCAATCGCCCAGATCTCATCATAGGTATCATACGTGTTCAGCGTCTTGACAAATTCCCGGCCCATCCCGCTCGATGCGCCTGTGATCACTGCGATTTTCTTCATACGCCCGCTCCGTTTTCTGCGATGATTTTCGCGTATTCATAAGCGGAATCCTTGAGGGTGCGCTTTCCTGTGCGGTAGTCGACGTAGATGAGGCCGAAGCGCCGGTCAAAACCGTCCGCCCACTCAAAGTTGTCCATGATGGACCAGTACTGATAGCCGATGACCGGGACGCCCTCGTCGATGGCTTTTTCCAGCTCCCGCAGATAGCGGTGGATATAATCGATGCGCTGCGGGTCGTGCACGGCGCCGTCCAGGTTTACCCAGTCCAGATTGGCCATGCCGTTTTCCGTGACCAGAATCGGCAGGTGGTACCGCTCGTAGTGGAATTTCGGCATCCAGTAGAGACACTCCGGCGTCACGGCCCAGCCCATCGCGGTGCGCGGCATGCCGTCATAGCCCTGATAGCCCTTGTCCGCGTTCTGGTCTTCGTAGTTCTGCGAGTTATAGATGTTGAAGCCAAAAAAGTCCAGCGGCTGATGAATGATCTTCAGATCTTCCTCTGTAAGCAGTCCCTGCAGCATCGCGGGCACTTCTCCCAGAATCACCGGATCCAGCCAGAGGGAAAGGCCCATCATATCTTCGTAGGTGAGCTTTCTGGCGCGCTCGATTTCTTCCGGCGTATCATCCGCAGGCGTGTAGCCGCTGCCCACCGGCGCCATGCCGATGATCGGGGGCTTCTTCGCATTTTGCCTGATCACAAGAGCGCTCTTGCCGTGTGCCAGCATATAGTTACGCAGGAGCACCGGCATCTTCTCCGGCACCTGCAGGAAGGGCGCGTGGACACCGCCCAGATACCCTGCGCCGATGAAGCACTGGGGCTCATTCACGGTCATCCAGTACTGCACCCGGTCCGAGAGCGCGTCGACGACCACCTTCGTATAATCCGCGAAGAGATCGCTGATCTTCTCTGCTTCCCAGCCGCCCATCTCATAGACCCACATGGGCAGATCCCAGTGATAGAGCGTGACCAGCGGCTCGATGCCTGCTGCCAGCAGCTCATCGACCAGATTACTGTAGAACGCAATGCCCTTCTCGTTCACGACACCCTCGGCCGGCATGACGCGCGGCCAGCTGATGGAAAAGCGATAGGACTTTAAGCCGATCTGCTTCATCAGCGCCACATCTTCCTTATAGTGATGATAGTGGTCCGCCGAAACCGCGGCGTTCTCATCTCTCTTTACGTGTCCTTTATAGAGCGCATCCCAGATCCCCGGCGTCTTCCCGTCCTCTGCGGCCGCGCCTTCTACCTGATACGACGCCGACGCGGCGCCCCACAGGAAATCCTTCGGAAATGGCATGTTGTGTACCTCCTGATTTTCTAAAAAAGTGAATCGTGGTTGTCATCCCTGAGATATTATAATATATTCCGCCGCCTCTCCGAAAGGCTTTACGACTCATACAGAAAACCCATCGTCTTCATCATCAGCGGAAAACTTATTCTGCATTTCCCGCCCCACACCAGCACCGGGACTTCTGCGTCAACCCCATAGATGACCGGTATGGCCTCGTGCTCCAGATCATAGACAATCACGGCCTTTTTCTCCGGATCAATGAGCCAGTACTCTCTGACGCCGGCATTCATATAATAATAGACCTTCAGCGACATATCCTTTTTTCTCGTCGAAGGCGAGAGGATTTCAGCCACAAAATCCGGCGCGCCGAACACGCGGCCATTCTGGAATTTTGCTCTGTCACAGACAATCAGCACGTCCGGCTGCACAACCGTCTTCTCGTCCCGGTCCAGCTGTACATCCACCGGCGCCACAAGCGGCATGCACTCTCCGCCCTGCTCCATGACATAATCCAGCAGCTGTTTGAGCATGAATCCGCCGATGGCCTGATGCACGGTCGTCGGAGCCGTCATATCATAAAATACGCCGTCGATCATCTCCACCCGCCGTTCTTCAGGAAGGGCGAGATAATCCTCCAGGGTGTATTCACCCGGCTTTTTAACCTGATACTCTTCCGCTCTCTCCGCGACCATGGCCGGCTTATGAAGGACTTTCTCCAGTTTCCGAAGCGTCTCCTCCCTCGGAATCGCAGTAGAGCCGCTCATGACCTTCTGCACTGTCCCGAGCGGGACCCCGCTGAGCTCAGAAAGGCGCGCGTTGGAATATCCCAGCTCCTGCTTGCGCCGCTTCATTTCTTCGATCGTCATCCCTGCTCTCCTTTCTGAATCAGAATGCATCTAAGGGCAAAATCTGCAGTGATCCATTCTGAAACCGATTCAAAATCATCCTGGAGCCGTTTATAATCCTCATGAATCCATTTTAGAGTCTTCGAATCCATTTCTCAACCCATGAACAAAAAAGAGACCGGCCATGGCCAGTCTCTTCGTATTCCGGAAAATGTCTCCCGGGCGTATTCTTTTAAATTAATTTAGCAGCTTAAACCCTTCGCTCCTGCCGCGCCGCGCTTACCGCACCTTGGCCGCATAGACGCGCACGTAGTTTCCACTGCGGCTGTTGAAGTAGATGCAGCGGCCGTTGTGGCTGTAGATCGGGTGCGGATGCGCATCTTGACCAAGCCAGTCACTATCGTGGCGGCACAGCGGAATCCAGGTGAGAATCCCCTTGTCCCAGTCCGGCAGGACACGGGAGATGTAGGCGCCGTCCTTCTTGTGCGGATCCGGCCCGTTGTCCGTGCTGTTTTCGCGGACCACCTTTTGCTCCTCCGGGAACTTGAAGTAGCCGTCACACACCAGGTTGCCGTCGTGATCCATGGTGAAATGTCCGTAGGCATTGTAATCATCCGGCAGCGCAATCTCCCAGTACCGGCCATTCTCTACGTCATAGCGGCCCACCATCGCGGGGCCGTTCTCGTAGCTGCCGTGGTAGATGATGAACTTTCCGTCGTCGCTCCACATCTCGTGGCAGACCCAGTCGCCGCCCTTGCGGGGATATCCGTGGGGATCGCCCAGGGTGTCATCTCCTTCCGTCCGGACGCGGATGATCTCATCCTTCCGGTGATCATAGATCCAGATCCGGCGGATGCCGCAGTCATAGCAGGACCACTCGTGATTGTACATGATCCGCTCAGGATCTAGAGGATGGAACTGCACATGGGTGATCCAGCACAACGGAATCTGCTTTTCATACTGCAGTGCGCCTGTCTCCGTATCATAGACGCACAGATAGCTGGAGAGCTTCTCCTCCTGCACGCGCCCGTCAATGTCGTAGATCGGCCGCCGGTCCAGACCGCTTCCCTCCGTCTCCGGATCATAGTCCAGGCATCTTCCGTCTGTCATCGGCACGCACAGCAGCTTTCCGTCTGCGGAGACATGCGTAAACGCCGTCATCCGCCCGTCCGGTACAGAGGCGAGCAC
Source organism: Lachnospiraceae bacterium (assembly GCA_017449485.1). GTDB lineage: Bacteria > Bacillota > Clostridia > Lachnospirales > Lachnospiraceae > CAG-791. The sequence goes on along the minus strand of JAFTFP010000039.1, from coordinate 14,650 downwards.
CTTGCGGTTTCCCTCGTGGTCCGCGCGGCAGATCTGATTGTCCTGAATGTAGTAGACGATCTTCCGCTCCGGGTCCAGGCACACGCTCGCTTTGCTGAGCCCCTTTCCGAACTGCTTGTCAAAATAGACATAGCTCTTCATGATGCCGCTTTGGTTGTCGGTCAGGATCCGCTCCTCTCCCGTCTCCAGATCGTGCACCATCACATTCGGATTGCCGTCCCGGTCCGTGATCACATAAAGCTCCCTGTCATCGCGCGACAGCGATGAACAGGTAAAATAAAGAAGCTGCGTATTGTAACCTGTCTGCGCCGCGTCCTGTTCATCGCTGCAGCCGCAGACCGGAATTCTCTCTCTGATGTCTTCCTGCATGTTCAAGCTCCTCGCTGTACTTATACTTCTGCCGTCATCCGCCGGATGCTGTCAACCCACGGTCCGGTCTGCGCCAGCAGAATTTCCTTCGTCGGCTTGTTGAAGCACTCGAAGGACGCATATTCCTGAAAGCCCGCCTGGGCGATGCCCTTGAAAATCGGGGCAAAATCTGTATGCCCGTAACCTGGAAAGAACCGGTTGGAATCTGCGATGTGCACGTGCTGCAGCTTTTTCCCCAGACGAACAATCGCGCTTTCAAAGGTCATGTCCTCGATATTGGCATGGAACAGATCCCAGAGCACGCCCACGCTGTCGGGATTTCCCAGTTCATTTTCAATAAAATCACAGGCCGCTTCAGCGGTATTTAAAAGGGCGGTCTCATAGCGGTTGATCGCCTCCAGAATGATCACAACGCCCTTCTTCTGTGCATAGTCCGCCAGCGGCAGCATGGCTTCCTTCAGCTCCGCCAGATCCTGTTTCTCTGTCGCCGCAGAGCCGATGCCCCGGATCAGACCGATGGTCACCTTGGAACCCAGAATCGCCGCCGCATCAATATGCTGACGATAGCGCTCCTGCGTCTTTTCCACCACATCCTTCGGAACGCCGGAAAGGCACAGGCCTTCCAATGCCCTCGCCTGTCCCGTTGAAAGTGTTGAACAGCCAAGACCTCTCTTGTCCAGTTCCTCTTTCACAGCCGGGATATCCAGCCCGTTGTAATGGCTGATGCAAAGCTCCGCGCCGTCCAGGCCGCTCTCCTTCATCCAGTCCAGTCCTGTCTTCCAATCCGCCACGGAAAAAGCGGAAAAGGGTGTTTCATACTGCAGTGTCACAGTGCCGCTGAATTTCATAATAGGTTTACTCCGTATAATACTTGTCCACGTTGCTCCTGCAGACGATCAGCGACGTCAGCCGCTGGTCCTTCGTCTCAGGTTTTGTTCCCCAGATCAGATGATCCAGCATATACTGGATACCGGTTCTGGCCTGGTTTCTCGGATTCTTATAGATGATGTAATGGATGATGCCCTCCCGGAGAAGCTGTGCGCTCTCCCGGTAAAGGTCGCTGCCGATAATCTTGATTTTTCCTTCCAGCCCCAGCGCCCGCACAGCATCTACCAGCTGCAGCGTGCCGCGCGCACTGACCGAATACATCCCGCCGATAGTCGGATTTTGCTCAATGCATTCCCGCACCCGGTAAGTCACCGCCATATCTTCGGCAGCGCCTTTCACAACATGAATGGTTCGCTGGGGATCGATTTCCTTCACCTGGCTGCAGAAGGCCTCAGAATTGATGTCATTGGACCGCAGGAGCGGATCTCCCGCGGCGATCAGAATGTCTCTGCCGGGCTCCAGCTGCGCACATAAAAGCTCCGCAGCCATCCGCCCGTCTGTCACGTGATCCGATTGAATGGAACACAGACAGTCAATATTCTCAAAATTTTCCCCAACCGCGATCAGCGGAATCCTGTGAGGCGGCTGGGTAATCGTCGCTGCCAGGTCAATGTCCTCCTGCAGCATTTTCCCGCCGATCAGAATTCCATCGATGGCATCCTGATACTGCATTAAAACCTTCACCATATTGGCGGCAAAGCTGTTGACCCGGTCCTCCTCGAAGGGCACTTCGATGATGGAACAGTTGTGATATAGCGTCAGCTCGGCACAGTCCTTGCAGCCATTCCAAAGCTCGCCGTAGAAAAATCGGTTTGCCTCGGTCGGAGCGGGAAAAGCAACAACAATGTTCAGCGGCTTCTTTCTTAAGGACGAAGCAACCCGGTTGGGCTGATAGCCCATCTCATGCGCGATCTCGAGAATCCGCTGCCGGACCAGATCGCTCACCCCAGGCTTCCCGTAAATCGCCCGATGCACAGTTCCGAGTGAAACCTGCGCTTTTTCTGCTACATCACTGATTGTTGTTCTTTTCCCCATAAGCTCCGCCGTTTAATTTAATAGAATCACGTATTCAACGTAGTCCATCCTGCCTCGAAGCAGGCACAGGCGCATCTCGTCAGAACTCGCCTTCCAGCTCTTGCAGCTTCGCATAGCCGCGCTCATTGTTCAGTCTGCGCTGCTCTGCAAAACCTTCACACCACTTGCCGGCCAGGAACTTCTCAGCCATCTCCTGACCCATGGCATAGCTGACCACCTTCTCACCCATCGCCAGCACGTTGGCGTTGTTGATCAGGGAAATCTTCTCTGCCGTGTAGACGCTCTCACAGGCGACACAGTACACGCCGCGGAACTTGTTCGCGATCATGCTCACGCCCGCACCGGTGCCGCAGATCACGATGCCCTTCTCGGCCTCGCCGCTCTGAATCATCTTCGCGGCAGCGGAGGATGCCTCGTAATACAGCGTTGTGTCTTCTTCGGTCTGCGCGCCGACGTCCGCCAGATCATAGCCCAGAGACAGCACATGCGCCTTCACCGCTTCCTTTAAACGAAATCCGGAAAAATCGGATGCAATAACAACTTTCATGACTCTTCACCTCTTCATAATGTATTGTTTTTATCTGCCGCCCATGTAGCCTGTCAGCCACGGCAGTGCCAGTGAGACAGCCGGGATGAAGGTGATGACCAGCAGGGCGATGACCATGAAGATGTAGAAAGGAACCATCTCCTTGACCACCTTTTCCATCGGACGGTTTGCGATACCGGAGCCGATGAACAGAACCGCGCCGACCGGCGGTGTCAGCAGACCGATGCCGCAGTTGAGGACCAGCATGATGCCGTACTGGACCGGATCGATGCCGATGGAGGTTGCGATCGGCAGCAGGATTGGCGTTGTGATCAGAATGATCGGCGCCATGTCCATGATCATGCCCAGCACCAGCAGAATCAGGTTCAGCATGATGGCGATGACGTACGGGTTGTTGGAGACACCCATGATTGCCTGTGCCGCGATATCCGGCACGTGCAGCGTGGTCAGGCAGTAGCCGAACACGTTGGAGGTCGAGATCAGGATCAGAACGATCGCCAGCGTGTCCACGCACTGATCCAGTGCGTACCAGACGCCCTTCCAGGTCAGGCCCTTGTAGACATAGATCGAAACGATCAGCGAGTAGATGACGGCGATGGCGGCGGACTCGGTTGCCGTGAAGACACCGGCCACAACGCCGACCACGACGATCAGGATCGAAGAAAGCGCCCAGATCGAGTTTTTGAATTCCTTCCACAGACGCTTGCCGCTGAAGGGATCTCCCTTCGGATAGCCGCGCTTCTTGGACAGGATGTAGGAAATCACCATCAGGCTGCCCGCCAGCACTGCGCCCGGAAGATAACCTGCCAGGAACAGGCTGCCGACGGAGATGCCGCCCGCGGTTGTCGCGTAAATAACCATGTTGTGGGAAGGCGGAACCAGCATGCCCTCAACAGACGAGGAAATCGTTACTGCCGTGGCAAAATCTGTATCGTATCCGCGGTCTACCATCATCGGGATCTCGAGAGAGCCCAGGGAAGCCGTATCAGCGGAAGCCGAACCGGAGATGCCGCCGAAGAAATAGGAAGCGACAATGTTCACCATGGCCAGACCACCGGTCATCCAGCCGACGCACGCGTCTGCCAGATTCAGCAGCTTTTCTGAAATACCGCCGGATCCCATCAGCACGCCCATCGTGATAAAGAACGGGACGGCCATCAGGGAGAAGGAGCTGATACCCTTCACCATCTGTTGTGTCAGCGTGGTCAGCGGAAGCTTCTGATAAGAAAGACACAGAAGGGAGGCAATGGCCACGGAGTACGCGATCGGGAATCGCAGCAGGACCATCACGAGGAAGCTGATCAGCAGGATTGCAATTGCTGTGCTATTGATCGTCATATCTCTTCCTCCTTTCCGTATAAATGTTCAATGTCAATAAAGATTCGTTCCACCTCGAAGAAAATCATCGCAAGTCCGGCCAGCGGAATCGGGAAATACAGCCAGAATCTCGAAAGCCACGGCATGGAGATGTAGGTTCCCTTCGCGCCAAGACCCGTCGCATAGGACCAGCCGGTCACCAGCATGACAAGCGCCAGTACGAGCACTGCGAAGTCGCTAAGCAGATCCAGCAGGTGGACAGCTTTTTTCGGCAGGAAGCGGTCAAAAGCCGTCATCCGGATATGTGCGTTGCGCTTGATGGCCAGTGCCGCCGACAGAACGGCCATGTAGGACATCAGGGTCAGAATCATTTCCTCGCCCCAGTTCGGCGCTGGGATTGCTTTGATATAACGGGCCAGGACGACCCAGCTGGTAATCAGGATATCTGCGATCAAGAGCAGTTTGCAGATCCACATGAAGATCTTGTAGGTCCAGTCATAAACCGGCTTGATCACTTCCATCTTCTTTAAGAATTCAGGCATGTTCCCCTCCTGTAAGATGATAAGCTTCTGCTTAAAAAAGGAAGGACCCCTGCCGCAGGGGCAGCGGTCCTTCGGGATAACAGATGAATTACTCAGCCATGCCAACAATCTGCTGATACAGATCGCCGAGATCGCCGGTCAGGTATTCCTGAACGATCGGGCTGCAGGCTTCTCTCCATGCAGTCTTGTCTTCGATCTCGATGACATTGATGCCCTCGTCCTTGAGCTGCTGGATAACCTCAGCTTCCTTCTCGGCGGAAACCTCTGCGCAGTAATCAGCTGCGATCTTGGAAGCCTCGAGAATGACTGCCTGCTGGTTCTCTGTCAGCTTGGTGTCGAAAGCGGAAGAAGTCATGATGACTTCGATGACACCCAGGGTGTGGCCGTCCAGTGTCAGGTTCGGGCCGACTTCCTGGAAGGAATTGGAGCGATAGTTCGCAACCGGCTGCTCAGCGCCGTCGATGGTGCCGTTCTGCATGGAAGGATAAATCTCAGAGAAGGCAACCGGAGACGGTGTTGCGCCCAGGTTGGAGATCATGCCGGACATAACCGGGTCAGCGGAAGAACGGATCTTCAGGTTCTTCATATCCTCGGGCGTCTCAACCGGCTTGCTCTCAACTGTGAAGAAGTTACGTGTGCCCTCTTCGCCGAAGAACAGGCCCTTTACGCCGATGCCGAGCTCTTCAGGCTCATCCAGCAGCTCCTGGCCGATCGGGGAATTCATAACTGCCCAGAAGTGCTCTCTGCTTGCGAAGGTGTAAGGAAGGGAGGTCAGGATACCCTTGGAGATACCATAATTGTTCAGGCTGTTCGCGCCGATTCTGCAGATATCAACCGTGCCGGTTCCGCCGATCATGCCGTCCAGGATGTCCGCCTCGACACCGAGAACGCCGCTGCCCTGCAGATCGATCTTGATGGATCCGCCGGAAATCGCCTCAACCGCTTCCTTGAACTTCAGGTCAGTCATACCGCAGATCGTGTCCTCGATCGGGTTCAGCTCAGCCATGGTCAGCTCCACAACCGGATCCGCTGCTGCAGCTTCGTTTACAGTGTACTCACCAGCGGCCGCAGCTGCCTCTTCGACCACTTCCTCAGCCTCTGCAGCACCCTCTTCGACTACTTCTTCTGCCTCTGCAGCGACCTCTTCGACTACTTCCTCAGCCTCTGCAGCAGCCTCTTCCACTGCCTCTGCAGCCGGAGCCGTCTCAGTAGACGCCGGAGCGGACAGACCGCAGCCAGCGAGTGCGGACGAAAGAACGACCGTGCTGAGCATTACGCCAACTAACTTTTTCTTCATGTACGTTTCCTCCTTGTTTTCTGGTGTCCCTGGATTGTGGAACGAGGGGACAGAGCACCGTCCCATTCTGTCCCATTTTCCGGTCCACTTTTCAATGAAACATCTCTGCTTATGCGATAAAACGTTTTATACATATCGTTTTCGATATAACGTTTTACCGCTGCTTATGGGAAAATTATAGGGAGCGAAAAATTGCACAGTCAATCAAAATAATGCCGCTAAATTTAATTTCGTCGCAATTACTGGTTTTTTAGTTTTTTTCTTAAACAACTTACCTATTGCAGGAAGTGCTCAAACGTTTTATCTTTCAAATAGGGTTACCGTGGGAGCAGTGCAGGGTCTGCCGCCCGGCAGTTCTGACGCTCTCTCCGCGGTTCTTATTTCAGGCAAAAGCATATTCAACAGGAGGGAAAAAGTATGACTAAGGACACCAACTGCGCATACTGCATGGAGGGCGAACTGGTTGCAAAATTCGCCTATCCGATCTGCCAGATGAAGACCGGTTTTCTCTATGTCTTTAAGGAACAGAGCAAGCCGGGCCGGCTGGTCTTCGCCTACAAGGATCATGTGAGCGAAATCGTGGATCTGACCGATGAAGAGCGCAACGCTTTTTTCGCAGACGTCACAGCGGCAGCACGCGCCATTCACAAGGCTTATCACCCCGACAAGGTTAACTACGGCGCCTACGGCGACACCGGGGGACACCTGCACTTCCATCTCGTTCCGAAGTATAAGGACGGCGAGGAATGGGGCGGCACCTTCACGATGAACAGCTGGAAGACCATGCTGACAGACGCGGAATATGAAGAGATCGCAGAAAAGATCCGCGCTAACCTGGAGATTCCCCAGTGATCCGCACCATCCCGGCAGACAGGACCTGGCCGAACATCGCGCTGATCTCCGACATCACTTATAAGAATGAAGACAGCTGGTATGGGGAGACGCAGCGACCTCTACGGACCCGTTGATTTCCGGCTCGATTTCGAGAACGTGCGGGAGCACCCGGCCAAGCACGGTGCCTACCTGCAGCGCATCATGGCCTTTCCGAATGAGGACGGTTCCCCTTCGGAAGTCGATCCGCTGGCCCTTTCTCATATCACGCCGGATACGCCGCCGTTTCTGATTCTTCACGGAACCGGCGATGAAAAAGTGCCGCTGAAGCAGAGCGATGATCTCTACGCGGCACTCACTGAAAAAGGCGTCCCCGCGGACTACATCCGCATCGAGGGCGCCATTCACGGGGAAGACTCTTTCTATCAGCCCCGGATTGTAGATCTGGTTGTGGAATTTATGAACAAGATTGTAAATGATCCTGAATAAACCGGACCAGCTCCGCCGGATCTCCCGGGACCGCGCGGTCCGGGATCAGATAAGCGTGAATTCCATCCGGTGAAACCACCGTCAGCTTCAGCCGCCGCACAGGCGGCTGAAATTGTTTCCAGGTAAGGTCCTGCACATGGGACTTCACCCGGATCTGCATCCCCTTCTCGGTAAAGATCAGCGTCGTCTCCGGCTCAATCGCCTTAGCCTGCCTTACACCCCGCAGATAAAAAGCCAGCGGCTGGATCACCGGAAACACCAGCAGCGCGAAGATCATCAGAATCTTTCCCAGCAGGTTTGTGTGGTTGAACCGGGCAAAAATCAGCGCGGCCGCCGACACCGTGAAAATCACATTCACAATCCCCGTCCACTGACTGTACGCATTGCCCAGATAAAACCGGAAGAAATCCCCCGGTGTGTTCCGGTAGGTGATCTCCCACTGCGCTTCCTTCAGATTGTGCCCCTTCGGATCATGCCCCATCAGCGCTCAGTCCTCCACGAAGTCTTCCCGGTACGGCGCAAACACATCAATCAGCACGCCCGGCTCCAGACACACGCATCCGTGCTCCACGCCGTCGGTCTTGAGCAGCGTGTCACCCGCTCGCACCACGTGCTTCTCGCCGTCGATGCAGAACTCAAAGGCGCCGCTCACAATATAGGTGATCTGCGTGTGCGGATGCGAATGCAGCGCGCCCACCGCGTCCTTTTCAAAGGTGTTCTCGACGACCATCACGTCATCCGAGTACGCCAGCACCCGGCGCGTCACGCCGCCGCCCATATCCTGCGGCACGATATCCTTGTAATAAACCCAGCGGTCTCCCTTCATTTCTTCTTCCTCCATTCTCTGTATTTCTTTCCGATCAGCACGCCGACCAGCAGCGCCAGAATGCAGACCAGTACATCAAACAGCTTCGGCATTTCACAGACTCCTTCTTGCGATGCAGCTTCCTGTTTACGCTCACTCCGGATCGGACACCGGGTCTTTCTCGAATGCAAACGCCCGGAAATCGAACACATTGCCCGGAAGAAACAGAAATGCAATCCTGGTTACGCCCGCGGGCGCCGGAACGGTAAAGCTTCTCCGGGTCCAGTCATCCGCCTTGGCAAAATCCAGCACGGCTCTGGTTTCTTCCCCGCCGGAGAACAGGCACAGCAAAATCTCGCTGACATCCTGCGGCGTCCTTCCCTCCAGACGGATCCGGACCGCCCCGTCACGCCGCACCGCATCCAGCTTCATGTCCTCGAATTCCAGCGTCACGTTGTTGCCGATGCCGGTCAGGTCTGATCCGGACCTCACATAAGAATCTCCGTAGACCCGGTCGGCCTCGCCGGCACGGATGCTGCGCAGCACCCGCTCCTGCTTCTGAAAGGAAAAACCTTTGATATGCATCTTCTGATGCACGCGGAAGCTGATCGTCATCCGCCCCCGCAGCCGCTCCTTCAGCTGCCAGGTTTCTTCCTGGTAGACATTATATAAACTCTTTTTCTGATAAACAACGCAGTCTAATAGACGGTTTTCCGTTCCCTGCGGCCGTCCCTGCCAGATCTCAATCGGATATTCTTCATCGGTCAGCGTGAAGACCGGCATCGTGATCCGGTCCGATCCGCCGGGCCCGAAATCGAGATTCTCATAAGTCACAACCGTGACGCCGTCCCGCGCCGTGGCGATTCCGCGCTCATTGCCCGGGCTGATCTCCCCCTCGCAGCTGCTGTACTGGCCGGCCCAGATGAAATCGTAAGGATCCAGCTGAACCTTGCCGACGCCCTCAATCCGATATTCCAGCTCGGACAAAATCCGGATCTGTCCGGTGCCGCTCCTGGATGCGGCGCGAAGGCGGAAGGTACCGTCTCCCAGTGCGCTCAGCCGGACATCGGTGCCTGCACCTGTCTCTGCTGCCGGCTCGACACGTACCAGTGCCGACGGCACGCCGCCATCATCCACCGCGCTGAAGATCACTTCCTGATCATCCGCATTCGCCGGCAGTATCTGCACATGGGCAGCCGCCTCCGGGTGATCCTTAGTCAGGAGTCGGTTTCCGGAATCCGCAATGACTCTCACTGCGCGGACCGGGATTTCCCCTGCCTTCCCATTTAAGATCTCCCGCGCCTGGTTCGGCTGTGCCCAGAACCGCCGCTCCCCGGGGTAAACCGAAATAGCATCTGCAGACGAAGCCTGCGCCGGACATGCATAGCAGATCAGCACGGCCTCCTTCAGTCCCCTGGACCGGGCCGTGATCACAATCTCTCCCGGCTCCTGCGCTGGGGCAATGATCGCCAGCAGCTTGCCGGAAAACAGGCGCTTGCTGGTCCCCTTCAGGCTGTCATAGTCCGTGCTGTCGCCATTATCCAAACCGGTCAAAAGCCCGCATCCATCAGCAGAAACGTCAATCCGGGCGGCCGCATTCTCCACCGGGTTCCCCTCAGTGTCCACGGCCGTCACCGTCACATAAATCAGCTCACCGCTCCCGCAGATCACCGAGGTCTGCTCCGCATAGAGCTTTAAGGCTGCCGCCTCACCGAACGATTTCTTTACTTCCTGTGCAATGCAATTTCCGTTCTCATCATAACCCTTCGCCAGCAGGATGCCCGGCTCGTAGACAAGCTGATAATCCGCGATGATCCGGCTGCCGCTTCCCGGCGCGTGCGTCAGATTAAGCCTGCCCAGACTTTTCCCGTTCAGGAACAGCTCGACCACAGCCGCGTTGCTCGCGACGCGCACATCCACCTGCTGCCCGGGATTGTGATCCCAGTACGGGAAAATATGAATCATGGGATGCGTCTTCGGATCCGTCCAGGCCGACTGCCAGACATAGTAGGCGTCCTTCGGAAATCCCGCCGTGTCCGCCTGGCCGAAAAATGAATTCTTTGAATGATAGGGTGTCGGCTCGCCGAGATAATCGATGCCGCTCCACAGAAACTGCCCCATGGAATACGGCAGGTCACGGTCGATCACGACGCATCTCTCCATGCTCTGCGCGCCCCAGCTGGTGGGACTGTTGCCCAGCGCCGAGCACTGCCCGTCCTCGTCGCTGAGCCGCTTTGCAGACAGCGGAAAATGATAGATGCCCCGGCTCTGTACAATCGATGAGGTCTCGCTGCCGTAGATCACCCAGTCCGGATGGGCCGCGTGATGCGCCTCGTAGTACTTCTCCCCGTAATTGTAGCCGGCGATTTTCAGAATATCCGCGCAGTGCTGCGCGTTCTCCCACGGCATCCAGTTGGAGCCGATCGTGATGCGGCCGTTGCCGCGCGGGTCCCACTGCTCCACCAGCGCCTTCAGCTCCGCCGTCAGCGCCGCGCCCCGCTCCGGGTCCGCGTGGGTATCATAGATTTCATTTCCGATGCTCCACATCAGAAGGCTCGGGTGATTCCGGTCGCGGCAGATCCACCGCTCCACGTCCAGCGCATGCCACGCAGGGAAAAAGCGGGCGTAGTCATATTTTGTCTTGGGCCGTTCCCACATATCGAAGCCTTCTGAGATGACATAGAAGCCCATCTCGTCCGCCAGATCCATGAATTCCGGCGCCGGCATCGCATGGGCGCACCGCAGCGCATTCACGCCCATCTCCTTCATGAGCCGCAGCTGCCGGCGGCAGGCGCTGACATTGAAAGCGCCGCCCAGTGCCCCCTGGTCAAAATGCAGACAGACGCCGTGGAGCTTCACCCGCCGGCCGTTGACAAACAGGCCCTCCTGCGGGCGCATCTCCATCGTCCGGAAGCCGATCCGGGCCGTAAACAGGGCCTCTCCCTCTGTTGACCCAATCGGTTTATTCTCTGTAATTCTGCCCTCCAGGCGGTACAGCGAAGGCAGCTCCGCACTCCATTCCTTCACATCCCGGCACAGATACTCCATCGTATATCGTCTGGTCCTGCATGCACATTTTCTGCCGGATTCTGCAGGCTCTGCGTCCTCTGATGCCGCTGCCCTTTCACAGGAGCGCAGCTCCATCGACGCCGCCTCGCCCGCCTCATCCAGCAGGGCAAAATCCGGCTGCACGCCGCTGCCTGTCAGCTCCGCCTCGATGTGCAGAATATAGTCGGCGGTGATTTCCTTGTTTTCCGGGAGATTATCATTTCTATCCCCGCCTCTTTCACATTTTGCCGCAGAGACATAGACCCCGTTCTCGGCAAAATCCACCGGTTCCAGGAAACGGATCCAGACATTCCGGCCTATGCCGGCGCCCGTATACCAGCGGCTGTTGGGCGCGCGGTACCGCACCCGGACCAGGATCTGATTGCTGCCTTCTCTCAGGTGCTCTGTCAGATCAACTGAAAAGGATGTATACCCATAGGGGTTGCACGCCGCCTCGCGGCCATTCACATAAACCGTGCTGTCCATGTAGATACCGTCGAAGGTCAGCAGCACCTGCCGGTCCGTGCGGATGGGTTCAAACTCCTTCAGGTACCAGCCGTCGCCGTCGCGGTACAGATTCATGCTGTCCGCAATCAGCCAGTCGTGCGGCACCGGCACCGGCGCAAAGCGTTCCTGCGCCAGCACTGCCAAGGCATCCGTCAGCTCCGTATCGCCTTCCAGGAGGCAGAAGCGCCAGTTGTCGTTGAAAAGATATCTCATAGCATCGGCCGTCCCTGTTCATCCGGAATCCCGCTCATCCGGAAGAAGAAGCTGTTTACCTGATCACACCACTCGCGGGCGTTCTTTAACTGCAGGACCATACGATCGTGCATCCGCTGATAGGCAGCGGCCGGAAGCTCGTCTTCCATCTTCTCGAGAATACCGAGCATCTTCTCCACTTCCTGCAAGCCTTCATAATGTGTGTCATAAATATGCTGCAGAATGGTCTTTCCGCTCTTCAGCTTCCAACTATAAGGCATGTGGTGGAAGAACAGCAGCAGCTCCTCCGGGCAGGTCTCAGGATTATTGTACATGGAAGCGTTCGGTTCATTGTATTGCTGCGCATATCCAGTGCCTTGATCGGTTCGGTCAACGCCGATACCCAGGTGATCCGCCCGGTGATAAGTGCCCCAGCGGTCATATTCGTAGCCGTTCACAGACGGGCCATAGTGTGTGGCCGGCGTCACCATCCAGCCGATGCCCAGCGGCGAGGTATATTTCTCATAGGTCTCTCTGGAATGCATCAGCATCGTAAGAAGACGCTGCGCATGTCCCGCGGACAGACTGAAAGTCAGCCCGATCCACTCCGCCGCGATCTCTTCTGCCGTGATGTCCTTCTCGAAGGCCAGCCGTCCGAAGCCGTACCAGTTGGCCGCTGCCAGATCATTGCCGGTCCAGCAGGCGTCATTGCCCGTGTTGCTGACCGCCGTGATGCCGCACATGCGCGCCGCGCGGTTTCCGAAGGTGCGGCCGCTCACGATATCCGCCACCGTGTCCATTGTGCCGCCTTCTGCTGTACGAGTGCCGCTATCATCGCCGGCTTCAGCTTTGCTCTCCTCTCCGGATCTGCAGTAAGTCCTAAAGGACAGGATTTCCTTGAACATCGGAATCAGATAACACAGATCAATCTGATGGCCGGTGTACTCCTGGGCGATCTGTACCTCCAGCATCTGATTGGTGTGCTGAAGGCCTCCGAACAGCGGCGAGACAGGTTCCCGGATCTGGAAGTCCATCGGTCCGTTCTTGATCTGAAGAATGACGTTGTCATGGAACGCGCCGTCCAGCCCGACAAAATTATCATATCCGGCCCGGGCCCGGTCCGTCTTCGTGTCGCGCCAGTCCTGGGTACAGTTGTAGACAAAGCAGCGCCAGAGAATCCGCCCGCCGTAGGGCCGGATCCGGTCCGCCAGCAGATTGGCACCGTCGGCCTGGGTCCTGCCATAGGCATAAGGCCCCGGCTGCCCCTCTGAGTCTGCTTTGACCAGGAAGCCGCCCAGGTTGGGAAGATGCCTGTAGATATTGGCGATGCAGCCGCTCCACCAGTTCTGCACCTGCTCATCCAGCGGGTCTGCACAGTCCAGCCCGCCCAGCACGATCGGCGCCGCGAAGCTGACGGACAGATACAGCCGGATTCCCCAGCTTTCCAGAATGTCAGCCAGTTCTCTTAATGCGTCAAAATGCCGGTCTGTGATCAGCCGCGCTGCCTCCCGGGTGACATTGACGTTGTTGATGACCACCGCGTTGATACCGATGCTGGCGCACAGCCGGGCGTAGTCCCGTGTGCGCTCATTCACAATCACTTCTCCGTCTTCGAAGAAGAAGGATTTTCCGGAATAGCCCCGCTCAATGGTTCCGTTCATGTTGTCCCAGTGATTCAGCATGCGAAGCGGAAATGCCGGCTCGTGCAGACGGCACAGCTTCTCAAGCGGGAGTCCCAGGCGCAGCGTTCTCAGCAGATCAAACACACCGTACAGCAGTCCGTTCTCATCCGCTGCGGTCAGGGTAAGGCAATGCGCGCTGTCTGTCTGTCCAGCTGTCGATTTTCTGCCTGTCCTTGTGCTGTTCGGGGCTTCATTTCCCGTCAGTTCGAATTGATAGCTCTCTGCCGGCAGACTATCGTCCCGCAGGATCTGAAGGCCGCATTCACCTGCCGGAGCTTCTTGCGCTTCCATCTCCACCCGGCGCGCGCCGGTTCCGCGCTCCAGCTCTTTCACAGCACTGCGGACGATCGGATTTTGCCCAGAGAATCCTTGCAGTGTATAGCCTGCAAGCAGCTTCGCCCGCGGCACAGTTTCAAGCGTTTCCGCACTCAGCAGAACCTGTGCCGGCTTCTCTTCTTCAGTTGCATCTCTTAACCAGAGCGGTTCCCAGTGCGGCTGCTTGACAGGCAGCACAAAAGGTCCCATCGGGAGGCCCGCATCATTCACAATCAGCTGTCCCTGGTTGGTATTCCCATAACACCAGCGGACCTGCGCCGCCGGGCAAGCCGCATCGCAGCTCAGTTCAATTTCCTGCTTTTCGGGCAGAAGGCGGACGCTGCGGATCACCTTCCGCGTGCCGTTTTCATCGAGCACTTCGAAGTCGCGGATGCCCACCCGCATCGGCTCTTCCATCAGCTGCAGACCGTCCGCGTGTCCCAGACGGATCCGGATCTTCTCCACGCCGCGGGACGTCTGTGCCGAAATATCCACAGGCTCCGGGCCGGAACATTCCACCGGTACACCGCAGCATCTGGCCAGGGCCAGCCGCGCCAGGCGTTCACCCACCTCTTTCTTCGCGTGCGGGTGCAGGTCGTTGTCTTCGCCCAGATCATAGGCCACCGCCATTCCCGTTCCAGGGATCGCGAGGCACCTGCGCTGCTTCTCCCGGAACGGATACCAGGGATCGTTCGCGAGATCAATGACAAAACGCGGCAGCTGCACGAAGAAGTACGGCAGCTCCGGATCCTTCCAGGCCTTCCGGTATCCCTCGATCTGGCGCCG
>JAFTFP010000038.1 GCA_017449485.1 Lachnospiraceae bacterium | reverse complement strand
AGCGGGAAGATCCTCGGTGTTCTCGATATCGACAGCCCGCTGACGGGGCGCTTCACGGAAGAAGATCAGCAGGGGCTTGCTCCTATCGCCGATTTCATCGGCCGCACGATGCAGATTCCGGTTACCTCCCTCTGAAGAAAATAATTTAGATGCGAGAAGTACCGCGGAGAACAGTCTGAACTGTTCTCTGCGGTATTCTTTTTACCGTGTAAAGAAACAAGTGTGGCTCCCGCCACGGTACAGGCCCCTAATTGTGCATAGTTTTCCGATCAATTGCATGTTACAGTATTCATATACACATCTGCTGTTCAGCATACGGACTCCGAAATAATACAAATCCTCTGAAAGGAGATGCGCTATGAATAATATGAAAAGGAAATTATGGAGATACATCCTGACTCTTTTTCTTACAATGGTGATGCTCTGCACTGCGGGCTGCGGCGGATCGTCGACGCTCACGGATGCTTTTTCATCCGGCAAGGTCACGTCCAAGGGTGCGACGGACAGCGGATATGTGGGAGTCGGCACGGTATCGCTGCGGGATTTTGACTGGGCTTTCGATCCGCGCTCCTATGATTCGAGCGGAGAGGTGGAGTTTAAGAATCCGATGGATGCAGCCGGCGCCTGGGAGATGGTGATCTGGAGGAGTACCGCGAAGGGCGGAGCACAGAAGGATGTGTATCTGGTTCACATCGGGTTTGAAGATAACAACGGCAAAATGCTTGCGGGCGGCGAGGCACCGGAAGATATTGCGGCGGCTGCGGACTTCTATGCAAACCAGGCCTTCAAGAGCAGTGAGGAGGCGCAGAACGCAGGTCTGCAGGGCAGCGACACTGCCAATAAACTGCTCGAAGCGCTGGCGGCAGGTGACGGAAGCATAAAAGCACACGTCACCGTCATCCTGGCGGGGATCGAGGATAACGAAGGAAACTGGCATGATGTCAGTGGGGAACCGGTCCAGCTGGAGGGCAAGTACTTCCCGGATGCGGCGTTCATCAAAGTTGAAGACCAGAAGGGGAATCAGTTTACGGCCAATCACTTCCTCACGACCGGCGACGGAAAAGCACACCACGCGATCGGCGCGTACACGCCCGCCGGCAACAAACAGGGCCTGCACGGCGCACTCTTTTTCTACCGCCGGGCGAGGGCAAAGTGATCCGCAAAGATGCGGGATGACGGGGACGCTCTTCCGCCCGCCGGCGCACTGCGGGACGTGCCTGATTTTGCTTGACAAAAACAGGTACGTGGGATATGATATTGTTTGCTGTTGATAAACCGACAGTAAATGTACGTGTAGCTCAGCTGGATAGAGCGTCTGGCTACGGACCAGAAGGTCGCGAGTTCGAATCTTGTCACGTACACTCGCGTAGCAATGAGCCACGCAGGAGAGAATAAAAGGCGTCAGCGGGAGCTTGCTCACCGCCTGACGCATTTTTATTCTCTCCTATGCGGCGAATGCCGCGGGCGGCAGGGCCGAAGGACCTGCGCCCAAGCGCGGCTCATTGCGTAAGATTTTAGCGGCGAATGCCGAAAAGGAAACCACATGAAGCAGTACGAACTGATCGCCCCCTGTCACTTCGGCATGGAAAGCGTCCTGAAAAATGAGATTTATGACCTCGGCTATGAAATCACGGAAGTCTCGGACGGTCGCGTTACATTCCTGGGGGACATGGAAGCGATCGTCTATGCCAATATTCATCTTCGCACGGCGGAGCGCATCCTGCTGAAAGCGGGCAGTTTCCATGCGGAGACTTTTGAGGAGCTTTTCCAGGGGACGAAAGCCATCGCCTGGGAAGAATTTCTGCCTGCCGATGCAAAATTCTGGGTCACCAAGGCTGCCAGCGTAAAGAGCAGGCTTTTCTCTCCTTCGGACATTCAGTCGATTATGAAGAAGGCCATGGTCGAGCGGATGCGGACGGCGTATCACACAGACCGTTTCCCGGAGGACGGCGCGTCTTATCCGGTCCGCGTCTTTCTTCATAAAGATGAAGTGACAGCTGCCATCGATACCACAGGAGAGTCTCTTCACAAGCGCGGTTATCGAAAATACAAGGTGAAGGCACCGCTGGCGGAGAATCTGGCGGCGGGACTGATCAGCCTGACGCCTTGGAAACCCGGCCGTACACTGGTGGATCCGTTCTGCGGGAGCGGCACCTTCCTGATTGAAGCGGCCATGATCAGTGCGAACATTGCGCCGGGCCTGGACCGGCACTTTACAGCTGAAACCTGGACCAACCTGATCCCGGCTTCTGCCTGGAAAGAAGTCCGGCAGGAGGCGAGAGAGCAGATCATTCAGGATCCCGAGTGTGATCTGCAGGGCTTTGATATAGACCGGGAAGCCATTGCGGCGGCACGGGAAAACGCCAGACTGGCGGGCGTGGATCATCTGATTCATTTCCAGGTGCGCGGCGTATCAGAGCTGTCTCATCCGAAAAAATACGGCTTTATCATCACCAATCCGCCCTATGGCGAGCGTCTCATGGGCCCCGGCGAAGCGGGGCAGGCGGGTGATCCGGAAATGGCTGCCGCAGCAGCTGCGGAGCTGTCCGCAGTTTATGCGACCCTCGGCGAGCGCTTCCGGGCGTTGGACTCCTGGTCTTTATACGTCATCAGCGCTTATCCGCACACAGAGCGCGACCTGAAGCTGAAGGCGGCGAAGAACCGTAAGATCTATAATGGTATGATGAAAACCTATTTCTATCAGTTCCCCGGGCCCAAACCCGGCCGCAGCTGAGTCGCCAGGCAGGCTTTTTTGACAGGAGCATCAAAATGGAAGAAAAAGAAGAAAAAGAAGAAAAGCCGCAGCTAAGGGACGGAAGAATACCGAAGAAGGCGAAGAAACCGAAGCAAAGAAAAATGATCGGTTTCCCTCTGCTTGCATTTGAAGCGCTGCCTGAAATCATCAATTATATGTTTGTTGCCGCCGTGATCCTCGGCATCGCCTCGATGGCGGGCAGCTGGGCTATATCCAAGCTGCTGGAGATGGGCGGAACCTTTGCCATCACAACGGCGAATGTGAAGGATTTCGTGACCAGCTGGCGGATTATCCCGATTCTGATCGTGGCCCTTCTGCTCCTGATTCTGAACCTGATCCTCGGCGTTTTCGGCTCGATTTATCAGTGCGATGATATTCTCAAGGGCGGCAAGGTGTCTTTCGGCGAAATCTTCCTGGAAGCCTTTGATGATCTGAAACGCTTTCTGAATCCATCCGGCATTGCCACCATCGCGTACATGGTGCTGGGTGTCCCGATTGTAGGTTTCGGCTTTACAATCGATCTGGTGGATCATCTTCAGATTCCGAAATTCATCATGTCGGTGGTTGAATCCAAATGGTACTTCCGGGCGGGTTATTATCTGCTGTTCGGCTTCCTGCTGTGGAAGGGCATCATGCACTTTTTTACACTCCATGGGGTCCTGTTGGACAATCTGCCGCCTAAGGAGGCCAAGAAGCAGTCCTCGCAGATTGTAAAGAAGAACTGGAAAGAACTTGTGATTGCATTCCTGCTTATTTTTGCTGCAGCGACTGTCATCCAGTATGTTGTGGATACTCTGATATTCCCGTCGCTGACTGCCAGTATCCGGGATTTCGGCCTGATTGTACCTGAGGGATATACGCTGCTGCCCTTTAAAGACGGTGGTATACAGCTTTCAAACTTTGACCTGCGCGTACTGGGAAACCGGACGCTGGCATTTTTCTATGTGATCTTTGAGCGGCTGATTATGGCCGGCGTCGATCTGATGGTATCCGGTTACGTGATTCTGAAAGTCACACAGCTCTACCGGAAATATGTCGGCCATCCGGAAAAGACTTATCCGGAGCGGCCCTGGATCAAGAAATATGCTTTCAGACTCCTGACGGTCGCGCTGGGCGCAGCAGCAGTTCTGGGTATCTCTTTTGTGCTGGCCTTGAATTTTGATATCTATGCAGCCGATCCGGTTGATCCATATCTTGTAGCGCACCGCGCCGGCGGTTATCTCGCATCAGAGAATTCGAATGAAGGCCTGGAGAAAGCCATTGAGGCCGGAACGTATGGAAGTGAAATCGATGTTCAGAGGACGCTGGACGGAAAATATGTCATCAATCACGACCGGACCTTCCAGCGGCTCGCAGGGGAGAGCAGGGCTTCGCAGGAGATGACTTTCGACGAGGTCATGGCCCTGCGTATTCAGGATACCACCGGGAGCGGCCGGGAAATTCCTGTGGCGACCATGGAGCAGATGCTCGATACCATCAAGGGCCGGCATAAGCTGTTTATCGAACTTAAGGGCGCGACAGCAGATCGCCAGATGGCAGACGATCTGGTGAAAATGATCCGGGAGAAAGATTGCCTGGAGGACGTTGTCCTGATCAGCCTTGATTATGATGTCATGAAGTATACCAAAGAGACTTACCCGGAATTTGAGACCGGCGTGCTGCTCTTTGCAGGCTTTGGCGAGCTCGAGAATCTGAACTGTGATTATGTCATGCTCAGCCAGGAGAGTGCGACGCCCCGCCGGATCCGGAAAATCCGGGAGCAGGGGAAAAACGCAGTGGTCTGGACGGTAAATGATACGGAAAGCCTTTACACATTCCTGGACGGACAGGCAGACTACGTTCTGACAGATGATGTGGAGCAGGCGCTGAAGGTCCAGGAGATGCTGAAGATGCGCACGGAAATTGAGCGCATCATGGATTATGCGGCCGAGGTTGATCCCCGCATATTCTGAAAGGAAAAGCAGGAGTGACAAGATGAAGCTGCAGATTATCTTTGCGACAGGAAATGAGAACAAGGTCCGGGAGGTCCGCGAAATCATCGCAGATCCGGAAATCCATGTGATCACGATGCGGGAAGCCGGCCTGGAGACGGAGCCGGAGGAAAACGGCGAGAGCTTTGAGGAGAACGCGCTGATCAAGGCGCTGGCGGTCGCAGAGGCGCTGGCTGAGAAGGGAAATGCGCCGGTTCCGGGCCTGGACCCGGAGGTCCCGACGGTGATCATGAGCGATGACTCAGGCCTTGCTGTGGACGCGCTGAACGGGGAGCCGGGCATCTACTCGGCCCGCTACATGGGGCGCGACACCTCCTATGACGAGAAGATGCATCACATCATGGATCAGCTGGAGGGCCTGCCGGAAGAGGAGCGCAGCGCACGCTTCGTCGACGCCTGCGCCTGCGTCATTCCGGAGAGATGGCTTTCCTTCTTTGACATCGATGAGGACGACACCACAGACCTGGGCGCGGAGCTGGTGGTGCGCGGCGAGATGGAGGGCCTGATCGGGCACAGCATCGAGGGCGAGCACGGCTTTGGCTATGACCCGTTCTTCTACCTGCCGGAATACGGCCTGACCAGCGCACAGATCTCCCCGGAGGAGAAAAACCGGATCAGCCACCGGGGCAAAGCTT
>JAFTFP010000037.1 GCA_017449485.1 Lachnospiraceae bacterium | reverse complement strand
GTCCTCCTCCGTCAGCAGATAGTTGACGCAGTCGCAGATACTGACAATGGCTTCCACCGGCTCTGCGAGAAAAAGGCTCCGCATATCCTGGGCAAAATATGAAATATCCGGATCCTCCGCCCGCGCAATGGCCAGCATGGACTCCGAGAGATCTGCACCGCATACAGAGAAGCCGCGCCGGAAAAGCCGCCGCGTCATTGCACCGGTACCGCATCCCAGGTCCAACACCGGCCCCTGCAGGCAGCCATATTTTGCCAGAAGGACACAGATCCGGTCCGCCCAGGCATCGTAGGGCACGTTGTCCATGAAGCGGTCGTACACGATCGCAAAGTCCTGATAGGCTTCCATGCTCAATACTCTTTTACAAATTCGGTGACGCCGTACAGCTCGCAGAGTTCCTGCAGCTCCTGCGGGCTGCGGATCAGCTTCAGTTCCGTGAAAGCGCCTGTCTCAAGATCCTTAAAGCCCGCGACCTGCTCTCCGTTGCATATGCTGCAGCGCAGGACAGGCTTCTGTCTTGCGGGATCGAAGGCTGCCTTTTTCTGCTCCTTTTTCCGTCCGAACATGATTCCCTCCCGAGCCTTTTCCGCTCTGTTTTATCACTGTTTCAGATCCTTCAGAATTTCCACGGTCTCGAGGTCTTCAGCGGTCACCTTGATGTTGGTGATGAATTCTTTTCCTTCCGGCGTCGTCACCTTCATCTCGATGATCGTGCCCTCGCGGATGCCATTGTCCGCCACATCCTTTAAGAAAGCCGGCACCTTCTGGTGCTGCTGTGTGAAAATGCGAAGCCGCTCACCGAGCTTCATCATCTCCATGGGATTCATTGCCATGAACTTTCCTCCTGTTTAATCAGAACGCAAACTGTATGACGCAGAAGCTGAAGTAAATGATCAGCAGCGCGATACCCTGTGCGCGGTAGAGTCTGGACTTCAGCATGGCCGGCACGGTCAGAATCAGCATCACGGCAAACATCAGCGGCACATCCAGCACCAGCGATGCATTGTGGCCAAACAGCTGTTTCTCCGCCGGAATCTGGAAGGGCCGCAGCGTAATGGCCATGCCGCTGACCAGCACCAGGTTGAACAGATTCGCGCCGATAACGTTACCGAGGGAGAGTGCGCCGTGCCCTTTTGCCACCGAAGTGATGGCCGTGACCAGCTCCGGAAGAGAGGTTCCGAGGGCTACAAAAGTCAGGGCGATGACCGTTTCCGGCACGCCCAGCGCCTGGGCGATCAGCGTTCCGTTGTCCACCAGGAGTCTCGCGCCCACCGCGATCAGTGCCGCACCGACGACCAGCAGCAGAAGATCCTTGCCCAGCTTCGTCTGCGGCTCATTATCAGGTTTCTCCTCTCCTGTCGGATCCGTCGCTTTCATCTGGCGGATCGTCAGAAACATATAGACCAGAAACAGGCCCAGCAGCACGATGCCGACGGTTCTGGAGAAATAGCCGCTCAGATAGGCGACAGCTGCATAAAACACTGCTGCAATATAGAAGAAGCACACCGGCAGGGTCAGGCTCTTCTTCGAGACCGGTCCGGGCTTTGCCGCGATGGTGATGGCGGCGATCAGGGACGTGTTGCAGATGATGGAGCCGATCGCATTTCCGTAGGCGATACTGCTGTGTCCCTGTAGGGCGCCGGCCGTGGATACCATAACCTCCGGCAGGGTCGTTCCGATCGAGACGACCGTCGCACCGATCAGGATCTCCGGCAGATGAAAGCGCCTCGCAATCCCCACCGCGCCGTCCACGAACCAGTCGCCGCCGCGGATCAGGCACACCAGTCCGACCAGAAACAATAATACTGGTATCAACATTATTCCATCCTCCTCATCGTTGGAAAGTTTCCGAAAACTATTCTATCATGCCCGATCTCTTCCGCACAGCATCGACGATACAGATAAAGTCGTCCCCGGAGGACCACGGCTCTGTTCCGGCGCTGCTTTCGCCTGCCGGCTCTGTATATGTCATGGTCATCTGCAGATGGAAAGGCTTGTCCTTCTCTGCGCCCGGGATCAGCGCATCGATGCGCCGTGTATGTTTCGTCTCACCCTCTTCTGTCTCAGAAACTGATGTGCTGTAAATGGCCGGGATATCCTGTGCCACGTAAACGACGCTCCACTTTCCTGTCTTTCTGACTGTTGAAGTAAGGGCGGCGAGATTTTCCGTCTCTGCTTCCTTCTGCGTAATCTCCAGTCTGGCGAAGTGACTATCAGCCCGCACTGCACCTGTGAAAATCATCGCGTCCTCCCGGATTTCTCTTCGCTGGGTCACCGGCTTCAGAAGGCAGTCATACGATTCCGGAATCCGGAAGAGGAATTCCCCGAAAGAATAGTCCTGCGTCTTCATGGCGTCATAGTCCGTCCGTTCCTCCTGTGTCTCCTGCAGAAAATACCGGATATTACGACTGTCACGCTGATGAAGCCCTTTCAGCTTTTCCCACATGCTTTCCCTGCTGCTCAGGACAGAAGAATCAGATGCATCCTTGAACAAACGGTAGTAGATCCACATCCCAGGATTATAAGGGAGCGTCTCATATCCTTCATAGAATAATGTCAGATTATTCAGTCCCGATTTTGTGGGCTTCTTCCGGTAAATCTGTTCCTGATAGAGAAGCATTGCCAGGTCGTGCCGGAGCTGACCTTTCTGTTCAAGGTGCAGTTTGAATGCGCCCTGGGCAGCATTAATACTGCCGAGTGCCGCCCCTTTCTCATACCAGGCAAGTGCTGTTTCCGGATTATAAAACGGTAAAGTCTCATCCTTGTACAGATCTCCGAGAAGCCGGGATGCCTCCGCATAGCCTTTCTCAGCTGCATCTGAAAGAAAGCTGATACTCCTGTCAAGATCCCGGAGCTCCCCGCTCTTTTCATGGCTGTACAATGCGCCCAGGTGATACAGCGCCTCCACACTTCCCGCCGCTGCCGCCTTTTTCAACATAGCCTGCGCCTGTGGAACATCCAGGACACTGTCATTCCGGTAAAGCAGTTCCGAAAGACGCAGCTGTGCTTTCAGATTTCCCCTTGCTGCCAGCTCCTTCAGCATTGAAAAACCATGATCTTCCTTTCTGAGCTTGACCTTTTTCTCAAATACGCAGTAATCGGCATAGAGATACTCTGCTTCTTCGCATCCCTTCTCCATGGCGCTCTTCCAGTACCCGATGGCCATTTCCTTATCCGGGCCTTCAAAGGGCGTTTCGCCGGCCCGGTACCGCTCTGCCAGTGCGCATTCGGCCAGCGCATCCCCTCTCAGCGCTTTTCCTGCCTCTTCCGCGATTTCCTGAAAATTCCGGGCAAAAGGAGCCGCGAAGAACACGGAAAAGACGTCCTCTACACTCGGTGCTGCGTACGCCGCCTCTTTTCCTTCCGTGCTGCCTTGTACTGCATCCGCTTCCGGATTTCTCTCAGACACCAGATCTTTCAGATTCCGCCAGGCATACAGCCTGCTGACGTCCCGATTCTTACGGGTCTTCCAGAGTACATTGATCATCTCCTCGCAGGCTTTCACACTTCCTCTGGCCGCGGCCCGGGAAAAGAAAATTTCCGCGTAATCCGGGCGATATGCCCATCCTTCTCCATTCATACATGCCAGGCCCATATACAGCTCATCCGCTGATGGCGCCTGCAGGAAGGGATCCTGAAGGATGCCCGGACAGGACGGCCGCACCGGGGAATGTTCCTGATCCGTCGTATTACGCTGTTCGTCTTCCATGAAGAAAAATGATGCATTTTTTACGACTTTCTTCTTTGCCGGG
>JAFTFP010000036.1 GCA_017449485.1 Lachnospiraceae bacterium | reverse complement strand
TCATAATCTGCCTGTTCCGTGATGTTCGGGTTGTAGTAGAAAACCGTCACATCGAAATACTCCCGCAGATATTCCAGACAATGGCTTGAACAGGGTGCGCAGCAGCTGTGCAGAAGAAGCCGCTGGACCTTGTGGTCCTGCAGCTCCCGCTGAATGATGGATTCTGCTTCTTTGCTGTAATTGCGCCTGTTCATGTGTTTCTATGTGTATTATATCCGGCAGTGGATTCGCAATCCGCGCTGCATATGCAGCGAGACCGCCCCGCTTAGCCGCGTGGCGTGATTGCTCATCGCGGGCCGCCGGCCCTATGTCGTCGTCCATAGGCTCACAGGCATGCAAGCATGCCGTGATCCTCTGTACGCCGCCGCACTGCCGGTTAGGCTTAACGGAAGTATTTCACACCGCTTTCAAATACGTGCATATCCTGGTCGCCGACGATGTTCATGGCGATGTGGTCGCCGCGGCGCTCGATGTGCGCCATCTTACCGAAGACACGGCCGTCCGGGGAGGTGATGCCTTCGATTGCACAGAAGGATCCGTTGACGTTCCAGGTCTCATCCATGGTGATGCGGCCTTCCGGATCACAGTACTGCGTTGCAACCTGGCCGCCCTCGAACAGCTTGTCGATCCACTCCTTCGGGGCGACGAAGCGGCCTTCGCCGTGGGACGCCGGTGTGACGTATACGCCCCCCAGATCCGCCTGTGCAAGCCACGGTGAAGCGTTGCTGACGACCTTAGTGTAGACCATGGTCGAAATGTGGCGGCCAATGGTGTTGAAGGTCAGCGTCGGCGCATTCTCATCCTGTCCGGTGATCCGGCCGCCCGGCACGAGGCCGAGCTTGATCAGTGCCTGGAATCCGTTGCAGATACCCAGTGCCAGACCGTCGCGGTTCTCGAGGAGCTCTGTAACCGCCTCGCGGATTGCCTCATTCCGGAAAGCCGTCGCGAAGAACTTCGCGGAGCCGTCCGGCTCATCGCCGCCGGAGAAGCCGCCCGGGAACATGATGATCTGGGAGCTGCGGATTGCCTGGTCAAAAACATGCACGGAGTCGCGGATATCCTCAGCCGTCAGGTTTGTGAAGACCTTCGTGATGGTCTTCGCGCCGGCCGCCTCAAAGGCAGCGGCGGAATCGTATTCACAGTTGGTGCCGGGGAAGACCGGAATAAAGACGGTCGGCTGACCGATCCGGTGCGAGCAGATGTAAATGTCTTTGCCATGCTCTTTCCGGTCATACAGGCCTGTCTCCACATTCTCCATGGCGTCTGTGCCCTTGGTCGGGAAGACCTTCTCAAGCGGCTTAGCCCAGGCGCGGATGGCTTCCTCGATCGGAACCTCCTGTCCTCTGTAGGAGAACACGGCGCCGTCCGCATCGCCTGCGCGCTCGGAAGCCCAGGTCACCACGCCGATACGGCGGTAGTTGTCGATCTCCAGCTCCTCGAGCAGGTTGGCCTGTCCCCGCTTCATCTCGAGAATCAGATCACCGATGCCGTTTTCAAAGAGCTCACGCAGATCCAGTTCATCGTCAAAGCGCACGCCGAACCGGTTGCCGAAGGCCATCTGTGCGACGGCCGGGGCAATGCCGTAGGAATCCACTGCATAAGCAGCAGCCACGGCGCCGGAGCGCATGAGCTTCGTCACCTTTTCATAGAGTTCCAGCACATCTGCATAGATCGGGATGTCGTACTCATCCTTGTCAATCCAGACCTGCATCAGGATGTCGCCCTCTTCCTTCAGCTCGGGCGTGATTACATCCTCCTGGGAAGCCACGTCGACTGCAAAGGAAACCAGCGTCGGCGGGACGTCGATGTCATTGAAGGAGCCGGACATGGAGTCCTTGCCGCCGATGCTCGCGATCTCATAGCCAATCTGCGCATCGTATGCGCCCAGCAGCGCGGCAAAAGGCTGGCTCCAGCGCTTGGGATCCTTCGACATTCTGCGGAAGTATTCCTGGAATGTAAAGTGCAGGTTCCTGTAATCTCCGCCTGCTGCCACAATCTTCGCGATGGACTGTGTCACTGCGTAAACTGCGCCGTGATACGGGCTCCAGGAAGACAGATACGGATCAAAGCCGTAGCTCATCATGGTCACAGCATCCGTCTTTCCGCCGAGCACCGGGAGCTTGGCAACCATGGTCTGCGTCTTGGAAAGCTGATACTTTCCGCCGTAAGGCATATCCACTGTGCCCGCGCCGATCGAGGAGTCAAACATCTCGACCAGGCCCTTCTGCGAGCAGACATTCAGGTCAGACAGAGAAGCCAGGAAGGCATCGCGGAAGAACTCCGCCTCTGCCGAATCCTCGTCTTCCTTCTCACTCTCGTCCGCGGTCTCCTCCGCCAGCGCAACCAGCGCGTCGACCTTCGGCGTCGCGAGTTTCTTCAGGTAATTGCCGTCCACTGTCGGGACATCTACTTCTACATCGGTCTCCTGATGTGCGCCGTTGGTGTCCAGGAAGCTCCGGGCCAGGTCAACGACAGCCTTGCCTCTCCACTTCAGCACCAGTCTGGGAGACTCGGTGACGACCGCCACCTTCGTGGCCTCCAGATTTTCTTCCTGCGCATAGGCAAGGAACTGTTCCACATCCTCCGGCGCGACCACCACGGCCATCCGCTCCTGGGATTCGGAAATCGCAAGCTCCGTGCCGTCAAGACCCTCGTACTTCTTCGGCACCAGATCCATGTTGACTTCAAGTCCCGGGGCCAGCTCGCCAATCGCGACGGAAACACCGCCCGCACCGAAGTCGTTGCACTTCTTGATCAGCCTGGAAACCTCCGGTCTTCTGAAGAGTCTCTGCAGCTTGCGCTCTGTCGGCGCATTACCCTTCTGGACCTCTGCGCCGCAGCTCTCCAGAGAAGCTGTATTGTGTGCCTTGGAGGAACCCGTCGCACCACCGCAGCCATCCCGCCCGGTGCGGCCGCCCAGCAGGATGATGATATCGCCCGGATCGGAATTCAGACGCATGACATTCTCACGTGCCGCGGCACCCATGACCGCACCGATCTCCATTCTCTTCGCAACATAATTCGGATGATAAAGCTCCTCAACCTTTCCGGTTGCCAGACCGATCTGGTTGCCGTAGCTCGAATAGCCGGCGGCCGCGCCGCGCACCAGCTTCTTCTGCGGCAGCTTGCCCTTCATGGTCTGTGAGACCGGAACGGTGGGATCCGCCGCGCCCGTGACGCGCATCGCCTGATACACATAGCCTCTGCCGGAAAGCGGATCGCGGATCGCGCCGCCAAGGCAGGTCGCAGCACCACCGAACGGCTCAATTTCCGTCGGGTGATTGTGCGTCTCATTCTTGAAGAAGATCAGCCACTCTTCGGTGACCGGGCCTCTGCCGTAATCGATCTCCACGGGCACGATAATCGAGCACGCGTTGATCTCGTCGGACTCTTCCATGTCCGTCAGCTTGCCCTCGGCTTTCAGCTTGCGCATGCCCATCAACGCCAGATCCATCAGGCACGGGTACTTGTCCGGCCGGTCGCGGAACAGCTCCTCCCGCGTATCCAGATACATCTGATAGGTCGTCTCCAGAGGCGTGCGGTAATAGCCGTCCTCGAAGGTTACGTTCTTGAGCTCTGTCGCAAAAGTCGTGTGACGGCAGTGATCCGACCAGTAGGTATCCAGCACCCGGATCTCTGTCATGGTCGGATCGCGGTGTTCATCGCGATTGAAATAATCCTGAATAAAGCGGAAGTCCTCGAAGGTCATCGCCAGCCCGAGGCTGTCGTACAGATCCTTAAGCGGGGCTTCGCCCATCTGGCAAAATCCGTCGAGCACCGCGACATCCGGCGCCTCAGGGTAATCGGTGCGCAGGGTTTCAGGCTTCTTTAGCCCCGTCTCTCTAGAATCCACGGGGTTAATGCAGTAGGCCTTGATCCGCTCAAGCTCCTCATCCGAAATCTCGCCGGTCAGTACGTAAGTCTCAGCGGTTTTGATGACGGGCTGCTCGTTCTCATTGAGGAACTGCACGCACTGCACTGCAGAATCCGCGCGCTGATCAAACTGTCCCGGCAGGGCCTCCACCGAGAAAGTCACTACAGGCCCTTCCTCTCCATCCTTCAGCAGCGGGAATTCCTCGTGGTAAAGCTCGTCGACCGGCGGCTCGGAAAACACGGTTCGGCAGGCCGTCTCGAAGACCTCGTCTGAAATATTCTCAACATCATACCGGATGAGCTTGCGAACACCCTTGACGCCCGCAACGCCCAGGAAGGAGATGATGTCATTCTTCAGTCCTTTGGCAGCCACAGCATACGGCGGCTTCTTCTCAACGTAGATGCGTCTTACCTCACTCTTCATTTTGCTTTAACTCTCCTTTGCCAGATCATTTACCAGATTTGCTGTTTCTGTCTGAATTTCCTGTTCCGTCATAACCCCTGTCAGGCACCGGATCCGGACACCGTCCATGAAGATCCGGATCTGCCCGGCCTTTTCTTCCGGGTCACAGGGGCGCAGTTCCTGTGAATCCACACCTCTTCTGACCAGCTCCTGCAGAACGCGTTTTTCCTGCTCCTCAAATTGCAGCTCCGCAGCGCGGCACCGCTCCCAGGCATCGGTCTGTTCTGACCCGCTCCTTCGTCTGTACGCAAGTCCGTATTCCATCAGCGCTCCGGTCAGCTGCGGATCATCGGAGAAGCATCTCTGTGCTTCCTCCCGAAGGTACAGCTCCAGGTTGTCCCGCGCTGAAATTTTCCGCGCCAGTACGCGCTCCGCACGGCTCTCATACGCGGCTGTGGACTGCGATAACACATCTGCCAGTATCGCTTCGTTCGAGGAATAATAAAGATACAGGCCGCCCCGGCTGATTCCGCAGGCCGCCGCAATATCATTCATTGTAACAGACGAAAAACCCCGCGCGGCATAGACCCGCCGTGCGGTTTTCAGGATGAGCGTTCTTTTGTGTTCCGCTTTCTTTGATGAAGCTTTGGCATTGACCTGCGTCGTCGCAGGTCCAGGTTCGTCAGAATTCATATATCCGAGTATAACAATAAGTAGTCTAAAAGTACAGTCTTGCTCTTTACTACTTCTTAAATCCCTGGATCAGACTGATCAG
>JAFTFP010000035.1 GCA_017449485.1 Lachnospiraceae bacterium | reverse complement strand
CATCGCCCTCCTGCGGAACGTAGGACGGAACACCCGGCTTGGAATAAGCACCGTACCCGCCCTCTTCAATCGGCGCATATTGTAACTTCTCGAAATCTTCATAGCTCATGCAGGGAACCTTCCGATCTGTCTTCTCCCACTCCTGGGTCGCCGCAACGCCGCAGAACCGGATGCCGGGGAACAGCGGACGCATCTGTCTGCTCATCTCATAGGTGTCCTGCAGTCCCATGGAATCCAGCGCATCGCAGATATCTGCACATCTTGCCAGCTTCAGATACTCCATTGTCTTCTTGGAAATAGCCATTTCATAAACCTCCATTGTTATATGTTTTATAGCAATACCTTCTTTTGACTTGAATCAAACCGTCTAATACAGCGATTCCCGCTGCATCAGTCTGCGCATCGTAACGGTCAGAATCATCGCCAGCACGAACAGAATCACCGCTACGACATTACCATATCCCAGATTGAAGTTCTGGAAGGCATTTACAAACAAGTGCATCGGCAGAACCTCCGTTGAGTGGTTCGGACCGCCGGCTGTCATAACGTAAACCAGGTCGAAGGACCGCAGTGCACCGATGGTCTGGAGAATGATAACCATCTTGATGACATCCCAGGAAAGCGGAATGATCATGGTCTGTATCAGCTTCCACCCGGTCGCCCCATCCATCTTGGCGCTTTCAATGACTTCCGCCGGTATGCCCATGAATCCTGAATTGAACAGAATAATCTGTGTTCCAACGCCGGCCCAGAGCTGTGCAAAAATGACCGCATACAATGCCAGCTTGGGATCCGAAATCGGAGAAACATATAGTTTGCCGAGGCCGATTGCCTTCATAAACGGCTTAAGTACGCCCATGCTCGGGCTGTAGATATAGCTCCATATGAAACCGGTCGCGACAGACGGAAGAATGGTCGGCATAAACAGCAGTGCCTTGTAGAGCCGATAACCCGGCTGCTGAAGGTAAACGAGATATCCAAACAGAAATCCCAGTACGACCTGCAGCACGGTTGTACATAAGATGAAAATCAGCGAAATACGCAGCGACTTCCAGAAAAGCGCAGACTGAAAGACTCGCATATAATTGCTGAATCCTGCAAAATGGCTTGAGTGCAGCGTTTCAGTCTGGAAAAGGCTCATGTAGATGGCCGAGATGATCGGATAAATGACCCACCAGATATAGATGACCAGCGCTGGTATGACAAACAAAAGGATGGTTGCGCGTGCATTTTTCGTAACTTTCATGGCTCCCTCCTGTTCTCAGCCCTTCACGGCGCCGGCAATCATACCCGTTTCAAACTTTTCCTGTGCGAACATGTAGAAAATGATCGGTGGAATGATTGCAATCATGATTCCTGCCGCCAGCTGGGTATACTCTGAGTTGTAGTCTGTGATAAATCCCATCAGGCCAGTCGGCAGTGTCTTCAGTGTCGGTGAGCTGATCAGCAGCATGGAGATCAGAAGCTCATTCCAGGATGAAAGGACCGTAAGAATCGCAATGGTCACAATACCGTCCCTGGAGAGCGGCGCGATCACCTTGAAGAAAATATCCCACACCGTCGCGCCGTCGATGACGGCACACTCCTCCAGCTCACGCGGAATGCCGCTCATAAAGCCTTCCAGAATAAAGATCGAAACCGGAATACGATATGCCCCGTAGATAATACTGAGCACTTCCAGATTATTTTTCATATTCAGATTGCCAACCATGGTATAGATCGGAATGACGGTTGAATGAATCGGGATCATCATACCGGCAATGAAGAACAGATACAGTAAATTGTTCCCTTTAAACCGGAAACGCGGTACGACGAAGCTGACCGGTGTAGACAGCACAACTGTCAGAACGATGGACAGGAATGTCGCCCGGATACTGTTGATCATATATCTGGGGATCCTGGATCCTGTCCAGGCCAGATAGTAGTTTTTAAATTCCCAGACCTCCGGAAGGCCCCAGGTATTGTGCGCCAGATCCTGCCGGGTCTTGAGCGAAGTCATCAGAAGCCATAACAGCGGCAGCACGACCGCAAGTGCGGCAATGGTCAGCGTGACATAGAGGAAGATTCTCGTTCCTCTTCCCATAATATTTCCGGAGGTAGAGACTGTTTCTTTCTGTTTTTTTTTCATGCGCACCTCCTGTTTTCAACGTTTAAGTATCCTGTCTTTTAAAGTTTCAGCTGCCCGAAGGCAGCTGAAACCTGAATTTCTGATCAATCAATCAGACGATAATAATGGTATCCTGATCAGTTCGCAAGACCTGCAAGATAATCTTCCGCAGCCTTCTGAACTTCAGCGACAGCCTGTTCGGGCGTGAACTCACCTGTGATGATGCCAGGGAATGCAGTTGTCTTGATTGCGAGGTCAACTGCCGGCGGAGCAATGGAATCCATGGACGGAATGTAACTGTCAGCCGAACGATAAGCCTGGATCAGCTCGTTGGTAAGCGGCAGGGTTGTGCTCTCGTCATATTCAGCAACGCCGGGATAAATCGGGCCGCCCTTTTCCTGAGAAGCAATACCGAATGCAGGCGAGCAGACTTCCTTTGCGAACTCGATGCAGAGCGCTTCTTTCTCCGGATCCATTCCGCTTCTGACAATCAGGCCCGTGAAGCATCCGCCGACTCTCGTTCCAGGATTGCCGTCAGCGCAATCTGTAAATGCCGGCCAGTCAATACGATGCACGTTCTCAGTCGTCCAGCCTTCGCCGCCCGCAGACTCAAAGTTGCCGACCTTCCATGCGCCTTCATAGTACATAGCAGCTTCGCCGTTCGCGAACATCTGGTCCGCTTCGGTTGCACTCATGCCGAGCACACCGTTCGGGAATGCACCTGCATCAACCATCTGCTGGAACTTGTTGACTGCTTCAACAAATCCGTACTGAGGATCATCCCACTTATCCATGGCATCACCGATGCACAGAGCCTTGAAATTGTCCAGACCTGCGCTTCTTGCCAGGAATGCAGAAGCCATCCATGCAAAGCGGTTATCCTTACCGCCGGTGACCAGTGGAGCAATGCCTTCGGCGTTGATGACATCGCACAGTGCGATGAACTCATCCCATGTCTTCGGAGGTTCCCATCCGTGCTCCTCGAACATGGTCGCATTGTAATAGAGCGAGTCGATAGCGGCTTCCATCGGAGCCATTGTAATTTCACCAGTGGGCTCTGTAAGGCCTGCCCACACAGCATCGCTGAACTGAGCCTTCCACTCCGGATCTGCTTCAGCAATTTCTTTCCAGTCGATGATCAGGCCATCCTTCATAAATTCTCTGGAATAGCTCTGAACACACCAGGAAATATCCGGGAGTTCACCAGAAGCAGCCTGAACGGTCAGCTTGGTACGAAGATCCGCCGTTGCCTGTGCGTCCATCTCGATCGTGACACCGGGATGCTCTGCTTCAAACTTGGCAATCAGCTCTTCAGCGATCGGCTGAACGACAGATCCCTGTGTCCAGGTGCTCAGCAGGTGAATGGTGATCGGGCCGCTGGTTGCTGCTGCTTCAGCAGGTGCTTCCTCAGCGGGAGCTTCTTCAGCCGGAGCCTCTTCCGCAGGAGCCTCTTCCGCAGCTTCAGCTGCAGGTTCAGCCGGAGCTGCCGGAGCTGCTGCGCAGCCGGCAAGAACGGTCGCCGCCATCACACCCGTCAGAATCAGTGCCAAAACTTTTCTTTTCATCCTTTTACCTCCCTTTGCATGTATTTTTTGCTGCTATCATAATGTTGAGAATCAATCTTTTTTCTCAACAATCATTCCGATATTGTCTTCGTTTTTCTCACGGCACAGCGAAACGCCCTTCAGTTCTACCAGTGAGATTTCACACAGATAAAGAACCGTAGTGCCGGGCTCCAGATGACCGGTATAAGCCTCATGCACGTCCGATACCACCATATGGAAATGGGCTTTCCCATCGAGCACAAATCCCTGAAGGGATGCAAGCTCCATCGGATTTTCCAGCGTAATATACTCGTCTTCCGGTTCTCTGCCTGTTCCGATTACACGGTGAAGCACAACCTTCTGCATGGATCCGATCGCGCTGGTCAGCAGGGCATTCTTAATTCCGCTTTTAGCCAGCTCTTCTTCTATGGTCTCCAGAAGCAAATCCCCCCGTTTCAGATTCAGGATAATCACCTTTCCGAATTCAAATCCTTCGTATTTGGTCATTGCACGCCTCCTTTCCAGCTGACCTTCAATAATTAAATTCTAACAATACAAAAGAGCCGCAAGAAGCGACTCTTTTGTTATTTTGTACATATTTTTCGTTAGATAAGGCTAATTATTGTGATGTTTGCATAATTCCTTGCACTATTTTTCGCTTTCCGGTAATTTTTTCAACTACCGCATCTGCAGATCCCTTCTGCCTCGTTCTAACCCTCCTGTTTCCCTTCCAGGAACTGACTCGGCGTACAGCCGGCATACTTCTTAAATACCTTGGCAAAATAGCCGGCGCTTTCAAATCCGAGCATCATGGAGACCTCATAGATCTTCATCCGTTCCTTGGTCAGCATGTGCTGTGCCTGCTGAATTTTCTTCTTATTGATATAATTGGTCAGCGAGGTTTCCTCTGTTCTGGAAAAGACTGTACTTAAGTAACTCGGGCTCACATTCATCGCAGCCGATACGTCCTTCAGGCTGATCGGTTCCGTGATGTGGTCTTTGATATACTGTTTCGCATCCCGCACCAGGCGCCCTGCGTCACCGCCTCCGAATTCCTCGAAAAACATCTCTACCTGGATGGCATATTCCCGGTTGCACCGGATAATTTCATCCACCGTCTCAGCGCGGTAGATTCTCTGCAGGATTTTGCCGGCATCGGTGGAAATATCCCGGTCTCCCCAGTTGGCCTTCAGGTGCTCTTCCATCACGCAGATCATCTTCGCACTCTGAAAAGCTGCATTTTCAAGGGAGAGGTGTTCACTGCGGATACGGTAATTAAAGCCGCTCACATAATTGAAGAACTCCCCGCCGGCCAGCGTTTCGCACAGGTGTGTCAGATGCTCCAGATTTACCAGATCAGACGGCTCCTGTTCCAGGCGTCCCTGCTCTTCCTCCATTTCTTCATAGAAGCGGACCCGTCCATAGCCCTGGTACCGCAGCTCCTCACGGATCTGCCTGGCCATCTGAAAAGCCTTCTTCATCATCCCCGGCTCCCGGGTTGGCGTGCTGATTCCGATGGAGGACTGCAGATTGCCGTAGTTTTCCAGCGAATTCATGATCGCGGAAGCCATCTGCTCCAGCTCTTCATTCCGGGGACGGCCGTCATCCGCAATGGCTGCGACAAAGATGCCGTTGCCCCAGTCAATGCAGTAGGTCTCCTGGAACTCCCTGCAGATCTCTGTAATCAGAGCCCGGATGGTTTTTCCGTAAATCTTGCGCTCCATCTCGGTTTTCTGTGCCTGCAGACGCAGGGCATCCGTCGCGATATAACAGACTCTGGCGGCGCCGGCCTTATTAAACCAGTGGGAAGTCGGCAGATCCGCCACATTCTCGCCGAGCATCAGATTATAGTAATAGAGCCGTCCCAGCTCCTCTTCCTCCTGGGCGGAAACAGCGCCGGCACTCAGGCGCTTCTGGATGTTTTTCTTGTCAAGCTCCTCCCGCACGCCCTGCAGCAGCTCATGCAGAGAATCCGCGTTGATCCGGAGCTTTAGGAGATAGTCCTTGGCCCCTGCGCGCATCGCCCGCTGTACCAGCTCAAACTGATCATAGCTGCTGAGTGCGACAAAAATCGGATTCAGCCCGTTTCTCTTGATCTCTTCAAACATTTCGATGCCGTCCATTTCGGGCATGGCAATATCAGAGATAATCAGATCCGGCTCAATGGACAGCGCCATCCGAACGCCTTCCTTCCCGCCCGAGGCCTCGCCCGCGATCTCAAATCCCTCATCGCTCCAGTCCAGAATGGAACGGATTCCCAGTTTAACCAGCATCTCATCATCGACCAGCAGCACTTTATACATGATCCTGCACCTCAACTGTCTCTTCGGCATATTCCAGCGGCACCAGGACCGTTACCCGTGTGTATTCGTCTTTCACACTGCTGTAGTGAATGCCGTATTCCTCACCATACATCATTCGGATGCGCTCCTGAACATTCTGAACACCGATGGAATTATAGCCTCCGGTTTTCCCGGTTTTACCCTCCAGAAGTGCGTCGATCTCCTCCTGCGTCATGCCGATGCCATTGTCCAGAATCGAAAGCTCCAGATTTTGCCCTGCCTTATGTGCCTCGATTTTCAGCTCGCCCATGCCGTGCTTTCCTTCAAAGCCGTGGATGATCGAATTTTCCAGCAGCGGCTGCAGCAGGAATTTGATCACGAGGCAGTCTTCGCAGCCTGGCTCAATCAAATAGGAAGATTCGATCAGTCCCTTGCGGCGCAGCTTGTGAATGAAAACGAATTTTTCGGCCAGATCGAACTCTTCCCGCACAGTTACCCGGTCATTAACACCCTTGCTGACCTCTTTCAGCAGGCTGCCGAAGCTGTCAATCAGCTTACAGATATTATCCGCCCCCTGCAGCTGCGCCATCACCTTGATGGAATTGAGGACGTTGTAGACAAAATGCGGATTGATCTGATTCTGCAGAATCCGGTACTCCAGCTCCTTCTTGTTGCGTTCTTCCTCTCGGACCCGGACAACCATCTCCGCCATGTTGGCCGCCAGTGTATTGATGGATTTTCCCATGCTTCCGATCTCATCATCGCTTTCCAGCGCCGGCTCAGGAGAGAAATCACCGCCTGAGATCCGGGTAGTGGCCTGAATGATCCGCAGAATCGGTTCTGTGAGCACGTTGGATAGAACCAGTGTCATCAGCAGTGCGCCCACCATCATCATAATCAGGAGACTGATGACGGTTCTTCCCAGCGAGGCGAATTCCCTGCGGAAAGAGCGGTAGTCAATCAGGTGCACCATGGTGAGCCCTGAATATCCTGAGACATTCCGCACAGGCAGCCACCTGCTTCCGCTGTAATTGACATAGTTTATTCTGCCAGGCCCCTCCGCATTCCGGGTCTCTGCCAGAATCTGTGTGTATTCCTCTTCGCTCAGTCCCTCCCGGCTGCAGTAAAGACACTGCCCGCTGCTGTCATAAACCAGCAGGAGGTCTTCCTCACGGAAGTTGTAGTCTGCAAGTGCATCACGGATCAGGGAAGTCGAGACCCCGATCATCTGCCATCCGATCGTTTTATGGGAATCCAGCGAAATCTCTCTGCGAAGAAGCGGGATATACTGCATAGATTTGGTAAACGGTGAAACGCTGCGGATTGCAGGAAGAAATCTCACTTCACTGTTATTTTTGTTTTCATCAAACCATGCCTGTTCTTCCAGTGGACTGATCGCAAAATAATCTGCATCTGTTCCGTACCGGATGGTCTTTCCGTTATTTCCATGTACAATGATACAGGTTGCATACTCGGAAATAATGTCATATTCCAGGTAGGTAGATATATCCTCAATGGCAGCAGAAAGATCCCGGTCGAGGTTCGGACCTCCCGGGAGTTCATATTCACGGACCAGGACTTTTGCGATGTTCCGGTTGAAATAGATGTTGTCGGACAGATTTTCGCAGCGTTCCAACACTCGATTAATATTGCTCTGGAAGTATTCCAGGTTGTCCCGGCTGCCGGAGAGAACCTGTTCTCGCTGCGCGCGGTAGTTCATGATGTAGAAAACACTCAGGAAAGCAATAATAACAACCGCAAAAGCCACCGTAAAATAAACGACGATTTTCCCCTTTATGGTTTTCAGCATAGTTAGATCATAGCATTTTCTGAGGCTGTGTCTATATTCTTTGAGAGGTTTCCGACATGCTTCAGCCGAATGCAGCTGTAATACAGTATTATGAATTAAATAATCAATAATAATTATACTGAATCAGCCCCACACGCTTCTGGCACTTTTTTCGTTTTTTGTGAAAAATTATAGGATTGTATAAAAAAGCCCTGTGCCGGCATCTGTTGACACCACACAGGGAAATCGTACATGATTGTGCTGGAGATGGGACTTGAACCCACACTTCCTTGCGGAAAACAGATTTTGAGTCTGTCGCGTCTGCCATTTCGCCACTCCAGCATACCGGGCCGCGCCCGGAAAATTATATTACACCAGGTTCATCTGAAAATCAACGTTTCCTCCGCTCACCCTTCGAAGTCAATCCTGTCAAAATACGGCGATCCGTCAAAGGTTGCGAAATAATCCCGCAGTGTCTGTGCCCTTCTGATCTGCTGTACGCCGCCGTCTTCCTTCAGAAGCAGCTCCGCGGACCAGAGTCTTCCGTTGTAGTTATACCCCATCGCAAAGCCATGGGCACCGGCATCGTGAATAAAGAGGTAATCACCCTTCTCCACTTCGGGCAGAATCCGGTCAATGGCAAACTTATCGTTGTTTTCGCACAGGGATCCGGCGATATCATATTTGTGATCCCGCAGCTCATCTTCCTTTCCGAGCACGGTGATGTGGTGATAGGCACCGTACATGGCTGGACGCATCAGGTTCGCTGCACAGGCATCCACACCGATATATTCCTTATAGATATGCTTCTCGTGAATCACCTTCGTGACCAGTGCGCCGTAAGGTGCCATCATGAAGCGGCCCATCTCCGTATAGATCGCCACATCGTCCATGCCGGCCGGTGCGAAGATTTCTTCATAAACTCTGTGCACGCCCGCACCGATCTCTGCAATATCATTGGGCTTTGCTTCCGGCTTGTAGGCAACGCCGACGCCGCCGGACAGATTGACGAAAGCCATGTGCACTTCCAGATCCCGATGCAGCTCGACCGCGAGGGCAAAGAGCTGAGAGGCCAGCATCGGATAGTACTCATTGGTGACCGTATTGCTGGCCAGGAACGCGTGAATACCGAAGTCTTCTACGCCCCGCTCCTTCAGAATACGGAAGCCCTCGAAAAGCTGCTCCTTCGTGAAGCCGTATTTGGAATCACCCGGATTGTCCATGATGCCGTTGCTCATCCGGAAAACGCCGCCCGGATTAAAGCGGCAGCTCATCTTCTTCGGAAATACTTTTCCCTCCTCCGGAACACGGCCGCCGGGAATCAGCTTCATGCCGCTCTCATCGTAGCCGTATCCCTGCGCAAGCAGTTCACGGATGATGTTCTCCAGGAAGGGAATATGGGTAATGTCATCCAGATTGATGATCGCGCCCAGCTTCAGAGCGACCTCATATTCGTGTGCCGGCGTCTCATTCGACGAGAACATGATATGCGGGCCATCCGCACCAACCGCCTGCGAGAGCTTCAGCTCTGCCTCTGAGGAGCAGTCAAAACCGCAGTCATACTCCTTCAGGATGTCCATCAGATACGGGTTGGGCGTCGCCTTGACGGCAAAATACTCTCTGAATCCAGGGTTCCAGGCAAAAGCATCTTTCACAGCCTGCGCATTCCGGCGGATACCGGCTTCATCATAGAGATAAAACGGCGTCGGATAGGTCTGGGCGATCTCTTCTACCTGTGCTTTGGTCACAAACGGAATTTTTTTCATATTTTCTCCTCATTGAAAGCCTGTTTAAAAATCTGCCTGGTGACTATATGTCCTCGATCTGCCAGTCGATCGGTTCCACTCCATGTTCTTCCAGAAATGTATTGCACTGACTGAAATGTCTGCATCCGAAAAAGCCTCGATAGGCAGACAGCGGCGACGGATGCGGCGCCCGCAGGATCAGATGCCTGGGATTGGTCAGCATCGGCGCTCTGCTCTGTGCCGGCGATCCCCACAGCATGTAGACAATCGGTCTGTCCTGCTCATTGACAGCCTGCAGGATCGCTCCTGTAAACTGCTCCCAGCCTTTCCCCTGATGGGAAGCGGCCTGGTGCGCGCGAACGGTCAGGACTGTGTTCAGCAGAAGCACGCCCTGGCGGGCCCACTTGACCAGATAGCCGTTGTTGGGCATTCTGCAGCCAAGGTCGTCATGCAGTTCGCGATAAATGTTGATCAGGGAAGGCGGAATATCCTGCCCCGGCCGGACAGAAAAAGCCAGTCCGTGTGCCTGACCTACATTATGATACGGGTCCTGGCCCAAAATCACAACCTTTACTTCTGAAAGCGGTGTCAGGTGAAGCGCGTTGAACAGATCCTCCGAAGGCGGATAAACCACCTTGGTCTCATATTCCTGCTTCACAAAAGCATAGAGATCCCGGTAATAGGGTTTTCTGAATTCCGCCTGTACTGCAGGAAGCCAGTCATTCGCAATCTCAGCCATCTGGACGCTCTCCTTTTAACCGCACAGGTCTTATGCCTGCTCCATGATGCCCTTGACCAGCTCCCAGGTGCGCTCGAAGCTCGGAATATTGAGCCTCTCCGCAGGCGTATGGATATCCTGTGTCTCCGGTCCGATGGAAACACAATCCAGATCCGGAATCTTGCCGGAGAGCAGACCGCACTCAAGTCCGCCGTGAATCATCACAACCTCCGGCTTGCGGCCATATTTTGCCTCAAAGACCGAGACGATCATGTCACGGAAGGCAGAATCGCGCCTGAACTCCCAGGCGGGATAGACGCCGCGCTCCTCCAGTTCTCCGCCGAATTCCTTCACAATGGCTTCCAGGCGGTTCACGATATACTTCTTCTGTGAATTGATGCTGCTGCGGACTAGGAAGGTGCCGGTCATCACCGCTTCCTCATCCTTTCTGGCGGGCCTGTCAGCCTTCAGGATGCCCATGGAGAGCGAGGTCTGCGGCAGTCCCTGAAAATCAGGGCTGTATTCGATCACACCGTTCGGCAGTGCCATTAAAAGGCGCAGTGCCTTCCTGGTGGCCTTCTCCGTCATGCAGCGCACATCCTTCTGCAGATTGTCTGTTCCGGTCCAGTCCCAGGTAATGGACATGTTCGGATCGGTTTTCGCATACTCCGCCACAATCTGGTCATCAATCTTCTGAACCGTCTTTTCAATCGTGGACTGCTCGGCCATCTCCGGGAACAGAATGCAGGCTCTGCATTCCCGCGGGATCGCATTGTCCTTGGTCCCGCCCTCGATGGAAACCAGATTGAATTCATATTTCTTCATCAGGCGGTACAACAGTCTTGCCATGATAAAGTCCGCATTGGCGCGGCCCTGGTTGATCGCATCGCCCGAGTGTCCGCCCAGCAGACCGTCCACCAGGATCTCCACCAGATAACCATCTTCCTTTTCACATTTAAAGGGTACGCGGAAGGCCTCCTCAGCGCCGCCCGCACAGCC
Source organism: Lachnospiraceae bacterium (assembly GCA_017449485.1). Taxonomy (GTDB): domain Bacteria; phylum Bacillota; class Clostridia; order Lachnospirales; family Lachnospiraceae; genus CAG-791. The sequence continues at coordinate 2,208 of JAFTFP010000035.1, read as the reverse complement.
GGCCGTCAGCACGCCCTCATCCTCGGAATCCAGATTCAGCAGACGCCGGCCGGACAGAAGGGAACCGTCCAGTGCTTCTGCGCCCAGCATTCCCACTTCTTCATTAACTGTAAAGACGCATTCCAGCGGCGGATGCCTGAGCGTGTCATCTGTCAGGGCTTCCATCATCATGGCCACTGCGACACCGTCGTCGGCGCCCAGTGTTGTGCCGTCAGCCCGCAGCCAATCCCCTTCTTCGATCAATGTGATCGCTTCCTTTTCCAGATCTGTCGTGCAGCCAGCTGTCTTTTCCAGAACCATGTCCACATGTCCCTGCAGAATCAGCGGAGCGTGATCTTCGTATCCGGCAGAGGCCGGCTTGTAGATAATGACATTTCCGGCTTCATCCCGTACGCAGCGCAGCTGATTGTCCCTGGCAAACTGCTCCAGGAAGCTGCTGATGGCCTCTGTATGAAAGGATCCGTGCGGAATCGCGCTGATCTGTCTGAAATACCCCATGATACTCATGTGACTCTTTCCTCCTGTTTTAAAAAACTTCTATATAAGTAATGCAGTCATTTTATCATTCATCTCTTCTGTTTCAGAAGATATCCCGCCGCACGGGGATGCCTCTTCCGGCCAGGTAATCCTTGAGTTCACGGATTTCCAGCTCCTTAAAATGGAATAAGGATGCCGCCAGAGCCGCATCGGCCCCGCCCGCAGTCAGCGCGTCATAAAAATGTTCCGGTGTGCCGGCGCCGCCGGATGCAATCACAGGAATCCGAACTGCATCTGACACCGCCCTGGTCAGTTCCAGATCGTAGCCGGCCTTCGTGCCGTCTCCGTCCATACTGGTCAGCAGGATCTCTCCCGCGCCGAGCTTTTCCGCCTGAACAGCCCACTCTACTGCGTCAATGCCTGTGTCAATCCTTCCGCCGGCGACATATACATTAAACCCGCCGGAATGGCCGGCTATGCCGCTGCCGTAGTCCGGATTCTGTCTGCGGCGCGCATCAATGGCGACCACAATACACTGCGAGCCGAATCGCTCTGCTCCTTCGGAGATCAGCTCCGGCCGCCGCACTGCTGCTGAATTGACTGAAACCTTGTCAGCCCCTTCCCGCAGGATCGCCTTCATATCCTCAACAGTGCGAATACCGCCGCCGACCGTAAAAGGGATAAACACTCTCTCCGCGACGCGCCGCACCATATCCGCAACAGTTTCCCGCGCATCGGAAGTCGCCGTGATGTCCAGAAAAACCAGTTCATCCGCGCCAGCTCTGGAGTAAGCCTCACCGGCTTCCACCGGATCTCCTGCATCCCGCAGGCTGACAAAATTGACGCCCTTGACGACTCTTCCGTTGTTTACATCCAGACAGGGAATAATCCTTTTGGTCAGCATGGCGTCACCTCCAGGAAATTCTGCAGGATTTTCAGCCCGACCGCCTCGCTCTTCTCCGGATGAAACTGACAGGCAAACAGATTTCCGCTCTCAACAGAGGCGTCAAAATCTGTCCCGTAGCCGGCTCTGGCACTGACGATCCCGGGATCTGCGGCCTTCAGATAATAGGAATGAACAAAATATACATAACTGTTTTCAGGTATGTCCTTAAACAGACGGCCTCTGGTGCTTCCGTCTGTTCCGCGGAAAGAATCCGGATAGAACAGATTGTTCCAGCCGATCTGCGGAACCTTCAGGGACTCATCCCTGAACCGGATGATGCGCCCCTTCAGCACGCCAAGCCCGGGAACCCCGGGACTCTCCTCGCTTTCCTCAAACAGAAGCTGCAGTCCGAGGCAGATTCCAAGAAATGGAACCTTACCGAGCGCCGCATCACAGATGACCTGCTCCAGGCCCGTCTTGCGGATTCTTGCCATCGCATCTCCAAAGGCGCCGACGCCGGGCAGGATAATATGATCCGCCTGGCGGATCTGTTCCGGATCAGAAGTCAGACAGGCTTCCTTTCCAAGAAGTCTTACCGCATTCTCAACACTCCTGATATTACCGGCTCCGTAGTCAACTATTGCTACCACGTTTACCCTTCCTCCGCTGATTTTTCTGCACCGGCTCCGGCTGAGCGGTCCAGCTCAAACCAGAATGATACGCCATTGTCATAATTAATGACACCATAGTCCTGATGAAGCTGATCCATACATGCTTTCACGATGGACAGGCCGATCCCAGATCCGCCATATTCTCTGGTACGGGCTTTATCTACTTTATAGAAT
>JAFTFP010000034.1 GCA_017449485.1 Lachnospiraceae bacterium | reverse complement strand
AATCCATTCTTATCAGATTCTTTTTATCAGATCCTATCTTAAGCTCTATCTTACAGTCTTTCCTTCTTTTCGATGTCCAGGAAGTACTTGTAGGTGTCGACGGTCAGCTCGCCGCAAGCTTCCTCATCGCAGGCGATGATGGCCGCATTGTGAAGCTGAAGAGCGCTGCAGGTCCACTTCTGGCTGACGCCGCCTTCAACAGTGGCTGCCAGTGCGCGGGCCTTATTGTGGCCGCTGATCAGAACCAGGACTTCCTTGGAATCCGTGACGGTGCCGATGCCAACGGACAGTGCCTTGGCCGGAACCTTCTCGGGATCGTTTCCGAAGAAGCGGGAATTGACAATTCTTGTGTCGGTGGTCAGATCGCGGACTCCGGTTCTGGAAGACAACGAAGTGTAGGGCTCATTGAAGGCCAGGTGGCCGTCCACGCCGATGCCGCCCATGAACAGATCAATGCCGCCATAGGAAGCAATTTTCTCCTCATAGCGCGCGCACTCTCCTTCCGGATCATCTGTCATGCCGTTTAAGATATTGATGTTCTCCGGCTTCATGTCGACCAGATGGTCAAAGAAATTGTCGTGCATGAAATACCAGTAGCTCTGGTCATGCTCTCTGGGCAGGCCCAGGTACTCATCCATATTAAAGGTCACGACGTTTGCGAAGGAAACCTCGCCGGCCTTGTTCTTCTTAATCAGCTCCTGATAGACGCCGATGGGTGAGGAACCGGTGGGCAGGCCCAGCACGAAGGGTCTGTCTTCCTTGTGCGCGTTGATCTTCGCTGCGATATAGTCTGCAGCCCACTTACACATTTTGCCATAATCGTCCTGAATCACTACTCTCATTGCTCTTTTCTCCTCTTTTACAAATACACTGAAAAGCCTGCTCCGGCTCTCTGTACCGAAGCAGGCATTATCTTTTTTCTCAGACCATGTGGCCCTTGGCCTTGATCACTTCAATGACATCATCCACGTACTTCTCGCAGATTTCGTCTGTTCCGGCTTCCACCATGACGCGGATCACCGGCTCGGTACCGGACTCTCTGACGAGGATTCTGCCCTCGTCGCCCAGCTCGTCCGCCACCTTCTGAACCGCTGCCTGCACATCCGGATCGTTCTGCGCATCCGGCTTGCTGTGCACGCGGACGTTCTTCAGCACCTGCGGATAGAACACAACCGGCGCTGCCAGCTCGCTCATGGGCTTTTCCTTGGCCAGCATGACTTCCATCAGCTTCAGGCTCGTCATGATGCCGTCGCCGGTGGTCGCATACTTTGTGAAGATGATGTGGCCGGACTGCTCGCCGCCGATGCGGTTTCCGTAGGTCACCATGTTTTCATAGACATACTTGTCGCCGACCTTGGTCTTGGCATAGTCAATGCCCACCTTGTCGAGGGCCTTGTATAGGCCGAAGTTGCTCATGACCGTCGTGACAACGGTGTTGTTGAGGAGCTTTCCTCTCTCCTTCATGTACAGGCCGTAGATGTAGAGGATGTGATCACCGGTGACCACATTGCCCTTCTCATCCACGCACAGACAGCGGTCTGCATCGCCGTCATAGGCAAAGCCCACATCCAGGCCGTTCTCCACGACGAATTTCTGCAGATGCTCGATGTGGGTGCTGCCGCAGTCGGTGTTGATATTGAAGCCGTCTGGCTCGTTGTTGATGACATAGGTCTTGGCGCCGAGTGCATCGAAGACGCCCTTGGCGATGGACCATGCGGAGCCGTTGGCGACATCCAGGCCGACCTTCTTGCCGTTGAAGCTGTACTTGGACAGGGAAATCAGATAGCCGATGTAGCGGTTGCGGCCCGCGACATAGTCCACGGTCCGCCCGATCTCAGCCTTCTTCGCCAGCGGCAGCTCCTCGATTTCTCCGTCAATGTATTTCTCGATTTCGAGGATGGTCTCCTCATCCATCTTCTCACCGTTGGAGTTCATCAGCTTGATGCCGTTGTCGTAGTACGGATTGTGAGAGGCGGAAATCATGATGCCGCAGTCAAAGCCGTCCGTCCGGGTGATGTAGGAAACGGAAGGGGTGGTCGTAACATGCATGATGTAGGCGTCCGCGCCGGAAGCCATCAGGCCGGTGCACAGCGCGTACTCAAACATATAGGATGAGCGGCGCGTATCCTTGCCGATGACGATTCTGGCCTTCTTGCCATCTTTTGCCCCGTAATACCAGCCCAGAAACCGGCCGATCTTCACAGCATGCTCAAATGTCAGATTTTCATTGGCCTCACCGCGGAAGCCGTCTGTTCCGAAATACTTTCCCATTCCTGTCACTCCTTAATGGCGGCCATGACGCCGTCGTTCTTCCATATGTGTTTCTCGGGGATCACGCCTCTGACGCAGGAGGTGGGATAGACGCGGGAATCCCGGCCGATCACCGTTCCTGGGTTCAGGACGGAGTTGCAGCCGACTTCCACGTGATCGCCCAGCATCGCGCCGAACTTTTTTAAGCCGGTTTCGATCTGCTCGGTTCCGTTGTGAACCACGACCAGCTTCTTATCCGACTTGACGTTGGAGGTGATGGAGCCGGCGCCCATGTGGCTGTAGTAACCCAGAATGGAATCGCCCACGTAGTTGTAGTGCGGTGTCTGAACATGGTCAAACAGAATCACATTCTTGAGCTCTACGGAATTGCCGACGACGCAGTCCGCGCCGACCAGTGCTGATCCGCGGATGAACGCGCCGTGCCGGACCTCGGTGTTCGGCCCGATGATGCAGGGCTCGCCCAGATAGGCAGACGGGAAAACCTTCGCCGTCTTATGCACCCAGACATGCTCCGAGACCTCTTCGTAATCCTCGCCCAGGTTCGGTCCCAGCTGCAGGATCAGTTCCTTGATTCCTTTCAGCGCTTCCCACGGATAGGTAAAGCCGAGAAGATAATCCCTGGCCAGCGTGTGATCCAGATCATACAAATCTTTTATTGTGTACATTGATTTGTTTATGTCCTTTCTTCTGTACTTTCTCTGATTCTGCGGCGGAGAGCGCTTTGTTGCAGTGTTGATTCTGTTTTTTGACGCTTTCCTTTCGACCCGCACCGGCCGTGGCAGCATCCGCCGAGTCTTTCGATGACTGCCATCCTCGTCAACCTTCCGGTCCTGGCGCTAACGGTTTCGCCCTTCCTCCCGGGGCAAGGCCGTTTTATCCTCATTTTGTGCAAAATCTTACCACAAACACAAGGGATTGTACAATGCCTGCATCCGGCTTTACTTTTCCAGTAGAATTGCGCACAGATTCGGGCAGTTCAGATAGATCCACAGGTAGTTCCTTCTCAGGAAATTTGCCAGTGCCTCACCCAGTGCGATGTCGCCGGACTTCGGCAGCGACGCCTGGAAGCGCTCATAGAGCTTGATACTCTCCGGCTTGAGCTTCTCGTCCCACTTCTTCTCCGCCTCATAATCCAGCCCATCAAGATGATGCGAAATAACCTTTTCGGAGCCCTCAATGGACAGGAATGCCGTATTGTGGGCAAAATGCAGCGTCATATTCGGGGCCAGGGGCGCCATCGAGTACTCGACCCGCGCCGCCGCATCCTTCGGAAGCTTGTCAAGGACTTTGACGGTCATGCCCTCGCTGCAGTTCTTGATGTGGCGGGTGAACTGCGGCGGGAAGGCGGAGAAGAATATCATCTCCACGTCGACCAGCTCATCCGTGATCTCCTCCGAATACCGGATCTTCCAGTCCGGATCGGACTCAAAATAGACGATCGTTTCCTTGCCGTCTCTGGCCTTGACCAGCTTCAGGCTCTCCGCCTGCGAAGTGTCCGAAGTGCTCTTCTCTTCGCTCTGTGAGCCGCTCTTCATGCTGCTCTGCGTACTGCTCTTCGTGCCGGATTCCTTAGCCGGCTGGGCCGCCAGTGCGGGAACCGCTGTAATGGATAGGAGCGACGCGGCAAGCAGGATCACTGCCAGCCTACAGACACAGATTCTGATTATTCCGGTTATCTTCATGTACAACGTTCTCCTGATTCTGCCTATGATGCTTTTTTATAAGGGCTGTTCGCTCCCAGGGTTTTCATAAAGTATACTATCTGTTCACGCAAAATGGAAAAGAATCTCTGCATCTATGCTAAAATAATCGAGGAACATCCAGATTTTCAGATAAGAAAGCAGCAGGTACGGCCGGGGCTCAGAGCCTTACTTTCTACCTGCCGGTAAAGGAGAGAAAAGATGTACGCACTCGTAACGGGAGCAGATCATGGCGTCGGACTATCCCTCGCGGCGCAGCTTGCGCAGCGCGGGTACTATGTCACAGCCTGCCGCTATGATGAGAAAGAGACTGCCATCGATGAACTGGCCGCCGCCTATCCCGGGCAGATGCAGGTCATCACACTCGACATCGGCAGCGATGAGTCCGTCCGGGAGATGGCCCGGAAGGTTCTGGAAAGCACGCCGTGCCTGGATCTGCTGATCAACGACGCCGGCATTCTTGGGGATATGACGAAGACGGTCGGCGACGATCTGAACTACGATGAAATGCTTTCAGTCATCAATGTCAACGCCCTCGGCACGCTCCGCGTGACCAACGCCCTCTCGGAGCACGTCTGCCGCAGCACGCAGAAACTGATCGTCAACATCTCGTCCGAGGCCGGCAGCATTCAGGACTGCTGGCGGGAGGGGTGGTTCGGCTACTGCATGTCCAAGGCGGCCAACAACATGCAGGCCGCCATCGTACAAAACGCCCTGCGCAGCCGGGGCGTCTGCGTTCTTCAGATTCATCCGGGGCACGTGGCCACGTACATGCGCGGGCACCTGGACACGACCGCTTCCATCACTGCGGAAGAGTCCGCCGCCGGTATTCTCCGGGTCGCGCTGGATCTTCCCCACGCGCCTTCGCAGATCCCGGTTTTTCTGGATTATGAGGGAAAAGAGCTGAATTATTGACAGCAGAAACGCCGGCCCCTGGCCGGCGTTTCGTAAAGAAGAAGGAGAAGCTACGACAGATACTGCTGCATCACGGAAAACAGGTTGTCCGGTCTCACCGGCTTTTCCGTGAAGGCATTCATGCCTGCCTCCAGTGCCGCGTTTCTGTCATGCTCATGGACATTTGCCGTCATGGCGATGATCGGAATCGATGCCTTTCTACGGTCTGGAAGACTCCGGATCCGGGCAGTCGCCTCCACTCCATTCATGCGCGGCATGAGCAGATCCATCAGAATCAGGTCATACGTGCCCGCAGGTGCAGCCTGAATCAGGTCCAGACATGCCTGTCCGTCCTCGGCAAAATCTGTCCGAGCGCCGGTGGGCCGTAGAATCCCGGCTGCAATCTCTCGATTGACCTCCATGTCCTCCACAATCAGGATCCGCCTGCCGGAAAAGTCATATCGCTCCGGACTGCTGCCGGCCGCTTCGCCATAGGAAGCAGCTTTCCTCTGGATATAATCTCCGGAGCCCGCCGGCGTCACTCCTGCATTCTGCAGAACAGTCAGCAGATATTCACCAGAAGCCCGGATGAGCTTGAGATAATGCAGCAGACGCTCCCGGTCGCCCGGGTCGGCCTCCGCCAGATCCACGCAGCCCAGTATAATGTGCAGCGGCGTCCGCACATCCTGCGTCAGATCATAGATCTGCATAAAACGCCCCGGTCGGCCGTCATGAATGCAGGCGCCGAGCAGATCATCCACCGTGACCCCCAGAATGCGGGCCAGGCAGGGAAACACTTGAATATCCGGGTATGAAAGATTCCTCTCCCATTTCGAGACAGCTTTGTCCGTGACCCCCAGCTGATCCGCGAGTGCGGCCTGGGTCAGTCCTTTCTGTGCCCGAAGGGAGCGGATATATGATCCGAGTGTCGATTGTCTCATTTCCTGTCACCTCCCAATCCAAAGATAGCATGAGATAGAAATGCGGACAATCGACAGCTGGTTTACCTGCAAACGAAATTGCAGATAGATGTTTCTGACACCGCCTGCAGTCTTATGGCCTGATCAGCTCCGAGAGCGTATCGAACAGTGCTTCCGGCTGGATCGGTTTGGAGAGATGCGCATTCAGTCCCGCCTGAAGGCTGCGCTGTACGTCCTCATCAAAGGCATTCGCTGTCAGCGCGATGATCGGAATTTTCTTCGCATCAGCGCGATCCAGTGCCCGGATCTTGCGGGTTGCCTCCAGTCCATCCATCTCCGGCATGCGCATATCCATCAGAATGGCATCATAATAGCCTTCCGGATGCCCGCTGAACATCTCCACAGCGATGCGGCCGTTTTCAGCCAGCTCCGCCTCAATTTCCCGCATCTGCAGCACCATGACGATGATCTCGGCATTGACCTGCATGTCCTCTGCAAGCAGCACGCGCCGTCCTGCCAGTTCCGCCTTCTCGGTGTTCGCCTGAAGCTGCGCACTCTTGCGCTGCAGTGCCGCCCGGAACTCTTCCAGCACAGTGCCGGCAAAAACCGGCTTCGAAATAAAGCTGTCCACGCCGGCCTGGAGTGCTTCTTCCAGGACATCATCCCACTTGTAGGCAGTAAGAATAATGATCGCGGACTCATCGCCTGTCGTCTGCCGGATCCTGCGCGCGGTCTCCACGCCATCCATTTCCGGCATCTGCCAGTCGATCAGAATCAGATTATAGGGGGCGCGCCGCGCGTGATGAAGCTTCACCAGCTCGACGGCCTCCTGTCCGGTCATAACGGTGTCCGAGGCGATCCCGGCTTTCTCCAGCACGAGCTTGGCATGCTCACAGGCGACCGGGTCGTCATCGACCACCAGAACAGACATCTCGCCCGGATGAATATCAACGTTCTTCTCCCCGGCGGACCGCGGCGCGTCATCCAGCGTCACGCTTACAACGAAGGTCGTCCCTTCTCCCTTGACGCTGGAGACCTGGATCTCTCCGTTCATCATCTCTACCAGATTCTTCGTGATCGCCATGCCCAGGCCGGAACTGCCGTACTGGTTGGTCGTAGAGCTGTTTTCCTGCGAGAAGACGTCAAAGATATGCGGCAGATAATCTTCGCTCATCCCGATTCCGGTGTCAGAAATGGTGAACTGCAGCACGGATTTTCCGTCGAACTGTGCCGTCTGCTCCACCTGCAGGCTGACCTTCCCGCCAGCCGGCGTAAACTTGACGGCATTGCCCAGGATGTTGATCAGCACCTGACGCAGCTTCATATTATCGCCGATATAATAATCAGCCGTCTCACCGCTGATATTGCACTGATAATCCAGTCCTTTCTCCGCGCACTGGCTGCTGAACATCGTATTCACCGCTTCAAGAAGCTTGGCGAAGGAGAACTCCTCATTGCGCAGGGTAAGACGCCCGGACTCAATCCGGGTCATATCCAGGATATCGTTGATCAGACTGAGCAGATGCTCTGCGGCAGCGCCGATCTTTTCAAGATGCACGCGCGTCTTTTCCGGCGTATCCGGGTCATTCAGCGCAATGGTATCCAGACCGATAATGGCATTCATCGGCGTGCGGATTTCATGGCTCATGCTGGAGAGGAAAGCCGTCTTGGCCTTGCTGGCATTCTCTGCCTCAGCCAGCGCATCGGACAGCGCCTGCTGCTGGGCCATCGTTTTTCTTGTCTCCAGATCCGTGTCTGCAAAGCAGGCTCCGACCGTGTGAATCAGCTGATCATCCGGATCATCCGGCTTGCGCACGCCGGCAAAACGGACCGTTTCATAGGATTCCTTCCCATGACGGTTTACAACATACGTATAAGAAATCACGCGGCTGTTCCGAAGCCCATCGCGGATCGCATCCGGCTGAATGAACTTCAGGAATTTCTCGCGGTAAGGCTCGGTGATATATTGATTGGCATAGGCCGTCACAGAGGAAAGATACTTGAAGTGATCGCCCACCTTAAAGCCTGTGCCGTCCAGATCTGAATGGGCCTGATAGCAGACGCCGTCATCCGTATCCAGTTCCAGATAATAGACGCTCCAGTAATCCGATGACAGAGCCGTAATCATCTGATTCTGCTGTTCGCGCTGCTTTTCTTCCTCCAGAAGCTGCTCCTGCAGCGCCAGACGATGCTCCAGCTCCTCCTGTCTCGCGCGGTTCTCCGCATCCGCCGTCTCCTTCTCAAGCAGAATCCGGCTGCTGCGCTTGGTCTGTGCAATAATGAACCCGAACATCACCAGCATCACCGCCACCGTCAGAATGGACTGCGCGAGGCTTCTGCGGACGGTTCCCTCGGAAATAGCGCTGATCCGGTTGCTGATGACGCTTTCCCGGATCAGATAAGTCAGCTGCCAGTCCGTCCCGCCGACCGGAATATACGTGAGCGTCTCCCGGATGTCATTATACGTAAAGGAGACGACGCCCCGCTCTCCATTCTGAAATTCCTGGATGAACTCATCATAGGAATACGGCTCCTCGAAGACGGCGATCTTCATCGCACTGACCAGATTATCCTCCTGCGCCAGTCCGCCGAGGACAGCATCCGTCAGTGCCGTTCCATCCGATGTATACAGGTTGCAGAAGGTGGCGTCGCCTGTATTGGTCGTCATGGAAATGCCTGCCAGCATCTCTGACATATCAATCTGCATGAAGCAGGCACACAGACGTTTATCCTGAAAAGAAATGTCTGCCGGAATAGCGATGATCACTTTCTTGCTGTCGCTTTTCGGATCCAGCACAGAGATCTCCGGCTCAGAGATTGTGTGGTAATCAAAAGGATAATCCTGAATGTTGTCCTGCGTCCCGGTTGATGTATAGATCAGTCCGTCCTCATCAACAAAAGCGAACCGGTCCAGCTTGTAGATCTGCTTCATGCGGACCTGGTAAGCCTCCAGATGCGCCTTGTCGCTTAAGTCATCTTCCGTCATGAGACTGAGCGCGATCTGGATATCATTGATTCTGTCCTGCAGATTGTTCTCTACAACCTGCTCACGGCGGCCGGCCAGCTCATCCAGATACAGCAGGCTGACCTCCCGGACGGCCTGCTCCGTATCCCGGGATGCGCTTCGTCCCATCCAGATGGTTCCGCCAACCAGAATAACAGCCATCAGAATCGTACCGATGACTGCAATTAAGGCTGTCCGATTATTCTTATCTGTCTTCACTGTGCCCTGCCTCCGGTCCGAACAGAAAACATGAATGTTTCCCTTAAATCATTTTAGTCAAAATATGACCTGATATCAACTTTTGCCCCGGCTGAAGCTCTATGAAAAGAAGGAATGCCGGGACAGTTGTGTTATAATAATCTGACTGCAGAAAGAGAGGAAGCAGAATGGCCGAACAGAACAGAACCATGGTGAAGGATCTTACAACAGGAAGCGTCGCAAGGCAGCTTCTGGCTTTTGCTCTGCCGCTCTTTTTCGCCAATGCACTTCAGGCGGTCTACAACCTTGTGGATATGATGGTGGTGGGACAGCTGATCGGCGGCGCCGGCATGAGTGCCGTATCCATCGGCGGCGACGTCCTGCACCTGCTGACTTTTCTTGCCATGGGATTTTCCAGCGCCGGACAGGTTCTGATTGCCCAGGCCGTCGGCGCGGGCCGCAAAGACGAGCAGCACAAGCTGATCGGAACGCTCTTCACCTTCCTGTTCATTGTCTCCATTCTGATCGCCGTGCTGTGTTATGTGATCCGCACGCCGCTTCTTGGCTGGCTGAACACACCTTCTGAGTCCTACGATTATACGATGTCCTACATGGTAACCTGTATCGCCGGACTGGTTTTTATCTATGGCTATAATATTGTCTCCGCGATTCTGCGCGGCATGGGCGACTCCAAGCGGCCCTTCGTCTTTATTGCGATCGCCGCGATCCTGAACACCGTGCTGGATCTGCTCTTTGTGGGTGTCTTTCACCTGGAGGTCTTCGGCGCCGCGCTTGCCACCGTCATCGGACAGGCCGTATCCTTCATTGTCTCGCTGATCTACCTCTACCGGCACCGGGAGAGCTTCGGCTTTGATTTCGCACCGGCCAGCTTCCGGATCGACGGTCCCGCCCTTCGGCGCCTTCTGGCGCTCGGCGTGCCCATGGCCATCCAGTCCGCATCCATCAATCTGTCCAAGATTGTTCTGACCAGCTGGATCAACGCGGAGGGCGTTGTCTACTCCGCGCTCTCCGGTATCTACAATAAGACTGGCATGATGATGGGTGTGGTATCGAACTCCTTTACCACGGCCGGAAGTTCCATGGTGGGGCAAAATCTGGGCGCGGAGCGCTACGACCGGGTTCCAAAGATCATCGGCTATGTCAGCGCCTTCGGTCTGATCTTTGCCACTTCCGTTTCAGCTCTGGTGCTGGCCTTCCCCGCTGCCATCTGCGAGCTGTTTACGCAGGACGCAGCCGTGCTGGCTGAGTCCTCTCTGATCATTATCCCGATTGTACTCAATGCCTATGGCGCGGCCACAAGATCCGGCGCCTTCTCCATCATCAACGGCTCCGGCAATTCCCGCCTGAACCTGCTCGTGGCCATTCTGGACGGCATGATCGCCCGGGTCGGCCTGGCCGCCCTGTTCGGCTTCGGCCTGCAGCTGCACGCACAGGGCTTCTGGTACGGCGACGCCCTTGCCGGCTTCGTGCCCATGCTGATCGGCGGCACCTTCTTCCTTTCCGGAAAGTGGAAGGTTCAGCGCAGCTGACGCCCGCTCTTTCGAAGCAGGACATTGAGCCATTTCTGATCTTCTCTGCCGCTGCGGACGTCCTGCGTTGTCCAGACCGCTTCCTCCCGAAGTTCCGGCACCTGCTGAAGCAGTGCCCTGAAAGAAGCTTCTGTCAGGTCCGTAAAACGGCGCCCGTCCTTCTCCCGGTCCTTGTCGCCGTACTTCCAGGAGCAATAGCAGATACCGCCCTCCTTCAGAGCCGCGGCGATCTTTTTCAGAACCAGCGCCTGACTGCCGCGGGGCACATGGAGCAGCGAGGCGCAGGCCCAGACTGCATCGAACGCTTCCTGAAAGGTCATGTCCTCCGCCTGCATTTCATAGACCGGGATGTCCACGAGAGATCTGGTATGGGCGCACATCGCCGGCGAGGGATCCAGCGCCGATACGCGGTAGCCGCATTTTGCATAATAAAGACTGTCGCGGCCGCTGCCGCACCCCAGATCCAGGATGCTGCAGCCCGGCCTCAGCTTTTCCTCAAAACGCGCATAAAGCCCCGAGACATCAGCGTTCAGCGTCGACTCGATAAATGCCTGCGCGTGCTCATCGTAATATCCCGCCGTGCCGGAAGGGAATTCAGATCTTTGTTCCATTCTCGCCGCCTGCCGTTTCATGCGCTGTTTCATCGATTGACTGAACGCCCGCTCCGTTGTATTCAATGCAGAGCATTGTCAGGTCGTCGAACTGCTCCGCGCCGCTGACAAAGGCATCCAGGTCTTTCCGCACATTCTCCAGAATCCGCTCCGATGCGGCATCCTTGTCTTTATTGAGTGCTTCCAGCATACGGTCCGTGCCGAACATCTGATTCTTCTCGTCCGTCGCCTCCGGCACGCCGTCTGTGTAGAGGAAGAGCTTGTCGCCAGGCTTCATCTGAAGCTCATATTCGTGATACCGCACGTTCTCCAGGCCGCCCACGACAAAGCCGTGCTTGCCTTTAAGCAGTTCGAACGTTCCGTCCACGGTCATCGCCGGATATTCGTGGCCAGCGTTGGCAGCTGTAATCTTTCCGGTGGAGATTTCAAGAATTCCAAGCCAGACCGTGACAAACATTTCAACCTGATTGCTGGAGCACAGGGCCTCGTTGGTCTTGTTCAGAATCTCCGCCGGAGAGCGTCCCAGCATGGCACAGCTCTGCAGAATGACCTTGGAAATCATCATGAACAGCGCCGCCGGAATGCCCTTTCCGCTCACATCCGCCATGACCATGCACAGATGGTCTTCATCAATCAGGAAGAAATCATAGAAGTCGCCGCCGACTTCCTTGGCGGGATCCATGGTGGCGTAGATGTCAAACTCATGCCGGTCCGGGAAGGCGGGGAAAATATGCGGCATCATGCTGCTCTGGATCTGTCTGGCCATGTTCAGCTCTGTGCTGACGCGCTCCTTTTCCTTCGTGATCTCGGTGATATCCTCGATATACTGCTTCGTCTTTTTCGACAGCTCGTCAAAGGACAGGGCGAGCACTTCGATCTCGTCGTTGGTCCGGTAGCTGTCCTTCATCTCGAACAGCTTTCCGGTCTGGCTGCTGTCTATGATGCTCTCCGTCATCTCCTCAATCGGACGGGAGAATCTGCGCGAAGCATAGAGGGCAATGCCGACGCTCAGAAGAAGCAGCAGCACAATGGCCAGTCTCGCCGCCCACCGCATTCTGTCCGAGCCGGCCCGGAAGGCCGCGGTCGCCTCTTCATTGATCCGGTCGTACTCAGCCAGCATCAGCTGCTCCGGCTGCTCCGTAATGGTCTTATCCACCAGCGCGATGACCGCCCAGCCGACCGTCGACATAGGCGAACCCGCTGCATAATACTGTTTCCCGTCCAGTGTCAGAATGGCCAGTCTCGTCGTGCCCTCCAGCGCCTCCTGGATGAAAGTGCTCACCTCGGCATTGTCCGACTGCCCAAGCTCCTGCCCGGTTTCAAAAAGCCCGCTGCCCTCCGGCGCCAGCAGGACCTCCCCATTCTGGCTGACAATAAATGCATAGCTGTCGCCGGTCGAGACGGAATGAATAAAATCCTGCATGTTGTCCAGCGTGATATCGATGCCGACAACACCGTATGTCTTTCCACCTACGATCACCGGTGCGGAGCAGGTAAGGCTCGCGGCCCCGCTGAAAGCATCTTTTTCAATGCCCGTAAAATAAAGCTCTCCGGTTTCAATTGCCCCCTTATACCAGGGCCTCTCCCGCACCGCGAAGCTTTTCAGCTTTCCGCTCTCGTCATACCGGTTGCTGGTATGCGTATCGACGCAGAAGAAGGTTCCGTCTGAAAGTCCGACATAGCAGGCTGTAATCTTGTCAGAGTTGTCGAGCATCGCGATCATGGGCGTAGCCATATGCGCAATGGTTCCCAGGAATCTGGACCTGGTATAATCCACGCCCTCCTCACTCATCACCATGGCAGAGGGCGTTCCGTCCAGCGACGGATCCGGAATCGACACCTCCGCGGGTGTCAGAGAATTCCGGTTCTCAATCAGTCCCTGCGCCATGGACTGCAGCATGTAGGTATCATTGACAATCTCCGTAAAATCGCTGTCTGCGATATTGGCCTGCAGCTTTGTCGAATTGACCAGCGCGCCCTGCATCGTCTGATCCATGGTTTCCTCGGAAACCTTGGAGATCGCCTCCTGCTGCTGAATGCGGGTCTCTCCCACGATCCGGGTCAGCATCCGGCTCTGAAATTCAGAAATCCCCATCAGTACGAGCACCGTTGCAATCAGCACTGTGAGCACAAGAAGCGTGATCTTTCTCTGCAGTCCACCCGGCCTGATGCCGAACAGTTTCTTCATGTATCCTCCTTCTGAAAAATGGGACGAGGGGACAGAGCACCGTCTCACCTGAGAATGGGACGAGGGGACAGAGCACCGTCCCACATTCCCGTCTCACCTGATGATCAGCTGTGTCGTCTGGTCGAAGTGCCAGGCGCTGTCATTTTCCGCGGCAAGCACCCAGAGCTCCTCCGCCTCAACGTATTTCCAGTGCACTTCCCGTTCATCGTCCGCTGTCTTTAATGTATAATCGTGTGCCCGCATGGGATGATCCTCCGGGGCATAGAGATAAAAGTACGGGCCCGTTCCTTCTTTCAGGAAACGAATCTGCCAGCCCTCTGCGGTCTCCTCAATCGAGATATTTTCCGGGTCATACGTATGGCGCTCCCGCAGGATTCCGTCCGGCTCTCTTGAATCAGCGAGGTCGGAGCGGCTTGACAGGCGGGTCCACAGCTTCAGGCCGTCCTTCTCCATCCAGCCGTGCCGGTCGCTTTCCACCAGCCAGGCGGAGCCGGAAACGGTTTCATCCTTGTGCCAGAAGGAGAACTGGTTGAAATAAAGGCCGTCCGCTTTCTCCCGCTCCTGTATGAAAGGCAGGTCGTACCGGTCAAAATCGACCTCATCCGCCACGCTTCCGTTAAGGAGCACGCCAAGACAGTCCCCGTTTCCGGATCGGAAAGCCAGTCCTGAACTGCCTGCCTGAAATCTTCCAGCGCGGCGGGCTCTGCCGCTTCCGGCATGTCCTGCATCTGCAGGGCCAGTTCCGCCGGCAGTCTGCCGTAAGAAAACATCTTGCCCTTCAGGGATCCCCTGCTGCCAGGTCCTTCATAGCAGTACGGCAGCTCCAGATCCACAGAATAATCCGTGCGTTCCTCGATTTCTTCCAGTTCCATGCAGGAAAGGATGTAATCATACATGGCCTCCCCCAGCACTTCCATATCCGCATCCAGATAGATCCTTCCGGTCGCGGGACAGACCGTATAGCCGGTGGTTTCCTCCCCGCTCTGAAAACTGCCCGAGACATAGCCGGTCAGATAGGCCTTCACCTGACCCGGATATTGGAAGGTATCCGCTTTGCAGGAAAGAATCTCCGCCCCCGGCTCAGCCTCATTCAGCCACTCCTGAAGAATCCCGCGGGCGGCTTCGTTTAACCCCTCTGCTTCCTGCGGATCCTGCGTGCTCTCACACCCTGCCAGGCAAAATGTGACCAGCAGGGCCAGTATAAGACAGCTTGTACGTTTTATTCTTTTCATCCGGCCTCCTGCAGTCCATGCATGTCTGCATGCCTTATCGCAACCGCGCTCATTGAATTATGCCTGATAAGATTTTACCATACAAGCCGCGCTGCAGGCATCCCCGGGGGAGCCGGATTTTGCCCCTTGTAAAAAAAACGGATGTGGTAATATATTTCATGCGGGAGGGCAATACAGTGGCTGAACGACTGAAATGGTGGCAGAAAACGGTTGTCTGTGAAATCTACATGCGCAGCTTCAACGACACAGACGGGGACGGCATCGGTGACCTGAACGGAGTCACGCAGAAGCTGGACTATCTGAAAAAGCTGGGCGTCGGGGCCATCTGGCTCACGCCGTGCTGTAAGTCGCCCCAGGCGGACAACGGCTACGACGTGGCTGACTACTGCGCGATCGATGAGATGTTCGGCAGCATGGCGGACATGGACCGTCTGATTGAGGAAGCCCGGCGGCGCGGCATCCGCATTGTCATGGATCTGGTTTTCAACCACACCTCCGATCAGCACCCCTGGTTTCTGGAATCCTCCTCAAGCCGGGACAATGATAAGAGCGACTGGTATATCTGGCGGGACGCGAAGCCCGATGGAAGCGCGCCGACCAACTGGCGCGGCATTTTCGGCGGCAGTGCCTGGACCTGGTGCGAAGCCCGCGGCCAGTATTACCTGCACACTTTCTTAAAAGAACAGCCCGATCTGAACTGGGCCAATCCCAAGGTCCGCAGGGCCCTCTTCGATGCGGCGCAGTTCTGGGTGGATAAGGGCGTCGGCGGCTTCCGCCTGGATGCCATCACCTATATCAGGAAGCCGGCTTTTTCCGACGCGGCGCCGGACGCCGGAGACGGCCTCTCGGCCATTCATCCCGTCACCGCCAATACGCCGGGCATTCTGGATTATCTGCATGAGTTTAAGGCTGCCGTGCTGGACGGCACAGATCTGTTTACCGTCGGCGAGGCCAATGGTGTCAGCGCTGCAGAGCTCCCTGAGTGGGTCGGCCGGGACGGTGTCTTCGACATGGTCTTCGAGTTTTCCCACGTCCTGATTGATCTGGAAAATGAGGCCGACTGGTCGTCTGCCCGCCCGTGGCAGCTGAAGGACTTGAAGAGGATCCTGCGCGACAGCCAGGAAAACACCGCGGCAGACGGCTGGTATGCCATTTTCTTTGAAAATCACGATATGCCCCGCTGTGTCGATCACTTCTTCCCAGACACCGCAGATCAGGACAGCGCCGCCAGAATCATCGCAACACTGATGATGACACTGCGCGGGACGCCCTTTCTCTATCAGGGGCAGGAGCTGGGCCTGCACAACGTAGTCTGGGATGACATCAGCGCCTACAATGATGTCTCTACCCGCAATCATTACGCTTTCCTGATCGAAGAGGGGCATTCGGAGGAAGAAGCCATGCATGCCGTACATCGCTTCAGCCGGGACAGTGCGCGCACGCCCATGCCCTGGCATGCAGGAGAAAGCGCCGGCTTTACAGACGGGACGCCCTGGCTGCCGGTAAATCCGGATTATCCTGTGCGCAACGCGGCAGCCGAGGAACAGGATCCGGACTCCGTCCTGTGCTGGTACCGGGCGCTGGCTGCGATTCGAAGCAAACACGCTGTGTTCACGGAAGGAGGCTTTGAGGAAATTCTTCAGGAACATTCGCAGATCTACGCCTACATCCGCCGGACCAAGGACGCCGAGGCCATCATCCTGACCAACTGGTCGGAGGAAGAGGCCTCCTACGATCCCGCGCTCATCGAAGGCGCAGCGCTGCTGATTTCCACCGAGGGCATAAAAAATCAGCGGGGCCGCCTGGCCCCGCTGGAAGCTGTCATTTACCTGCGCTGAGAGTGATACGGTGGGAAAGTGGGACGGAGGGACAGAGCACCGTCTCACAGTGGAACAGGGGGACAGAGCACCGTCTCACTCAAACACGTAATCTCCGCTGCCGATGTGGTGTTCCGTGCCGTCGGGCATGGTTACTTCGCAGGTTGTACCGAAGGGCACGTGTACCTGCAGTGTGACATGCTCCCGCCACTTTCGCTTTCGCTTAGAAGTGGGGGCTTCCTGTTCGACAGCACCTGCAGGCTGAGCATAAGCAGGCTATCCCCGCGTGCCCCGCGGTTCATATTTTACGCCCGATTACGGGCTTTTTTCTATGTCTCTATAGTATATCTCCATTCAGTCCTCAGGATGCGTCCCGGAGTCCTTTCATGAGCCTT
>JAFTFP010000033.1 GCA_017449485.1 Lachnospiraceae bacterium | reverse complement strand
TGTCCAGGTCCGCCGTCGTCAGCTCCCGCACGATGCAGCGCGCCGTCGTCAGAATGGTCCAGGGAAGTCCCTGGAGGCGCTCCAGGATTTTCTGCCAGGAATCGGCATCAATCTCATCCGGCTCCGAGAGCAGATAAGACGCACCGGGAAAGGATTCCCCCTGATTGCCTGCGTGCAGATATCCCAGCACCTTCCGGCCCTTTCCGGTCTGTTGTGCGCAGAAGCGCCCGCTGTCTGTCAGCAGCACCTCGTCCGGCAGCACATCCTGTTCCAGCTCCATCTGCTCATTCAGAAGACGGATTTCGGCGCAGAAGCCATACTCAGAAAGCGCGGCCATCGCCCGCGCTGTTTCCTGACTGCGCGCAGCTGCCGCCCCTTGCAATGTCTCTTCCGGTTTCAGGCAAAATACGATTTTCATATCGTCTTTCATTGTATCACATCCGTCCTGTACTGCCTTTCTTTTCTTGCTGTAAACGGCTGGGCGTTTCTGAATTTCCTGAATTCCGGACTCATTCCGGCTCTACTCTTGTTCATTTTTTGTTTACATATTATTCAATCAAACTTCATACGCGTCTCACGTTTTGGACATGAATTGTGATTATACTTAAAGCATAAGTTAAGACGAGTGCTGTAAAGAGCCTGCCTCAGCAGATTAACTTACTAATAACTTTTTCATAATAATGCCGGTACCCTTAAGGGCGCCGGCATCCTCCCTTTTATAGGGTTTTTTTGTTTTTCTATTGAATTCTCTTTCCGCGGATCAGGCGGTGTGCGCGCCGCACAGTCCTCGGCGCAGCAGTCAGCAGGGTCAGATAAAGCTTGTTTTTCGAAGTGAGCCAGGGACTCTGCAGCATTTCTCCGAAATGATCCTTCAGATACCGGCACACTTCCGTGTAGAAAGAATTCTGTGCATTCATGTCGTCGATCGGCACATGCAGCAGATAGTCCAGCCGCTCATACAGGCCGAAGCGCACTGCCTCGCGCTGCAAAGCGGGATAAACCGGGACGATCTCCCGCTCCACGGCATCTGCATGACGGATAATGTCAATATAGGCGCGGGAAAAATGTGCCGCGTCCGCGCGCCGGGTCGCACTGCCCCTGCGGTGCACAACCTGGTAGCCGGTCTCCGGAATCCGCAGAACGCCGGACGTGTCCGGCAGCATCTTCATGTGCAGCCAGAAATCTTCGCCCAGCTGCCCCTCCGGGAAGAGGAGCGGCTCCTTTTCCGCCGGGAAAAAGCAGCTGCGCGGAACAAGCTTGGTGCAGTAGCTGGCATCGCCGGTATACAGCAGGAGGCTCCGGATAAAGGCTTCCGGCTCCTCGAAGCATTCTTTTTCCGGCGTGATCAGATCTGCCGGCAGAAGGTTTCCCGCCTCGTCAATTTCCTCCCG
This sequence comes from Lachnospiraceae bacterium, assembly GCA_017449485.1. Lineage (GTDB taxonomy): Bacteria > Bacillota > Clostridia > Lachnospirales > Lachnospiraceae > CAG-791. Next base: position 2,796 of record JAFTFP010000033.1, on the reverse strand, counting down.
GCCGGTCTGCACCAGGAACGGCTTTCCGGGCTCTGTGCCGCCTGCCGCTTCATTCTGTCTCCGGTCATAGGCTGCCAGCATCTTCTCATACATATCCGGCCGGATGTGATCATCCGAGTCGACAAAACCGATCAGCTCGCCCTGTGCCATCCGCAGCCCGGCATTGCGCGCACTTCCGGCTCCGCCGTTCTCCTTGTGGAAAATGCGGACGCGCGGATCCTCCCCTGCAATCGCCTCACAGAGTGCATAGGAGTCATCTTTTGACCCGTCATCCACCAGAATCAGCTCCAGATCCTGAAAGGTCTGGCTCAGCACGTCCGAAACCGTGGCGCGCAGGAAAGCCTGTGCGTTGTAAACCGGAATGATAATAGAAATCCTTGGCTTCTTCATCTTAAGTATTTCTCAACCTTTATCAGGAATCCTTCCGTCTCGGCCAGCAGCGTCTCCTCATCGCGCACGCTCACGCCGCTGACAGGATACGTATATTCAAAATATGGCAGTCCCTTGGGGAAGAACTTAAGGCGCCCTCTGCAGACGCGCAGCAGCTCCGGAATCATTTCCACCCGCACCCGGGCCCTGGGCTTCATGCCGAAGCGGATCATGCCGTTTCCGCCGGTGATTTCCGTGATATCCAGCCGCATCGCGACCGCGCGGATCAGTGAAATCCGCAGGAGGTTCTGGGCACTGGCCGGAACATCTCCGAACCGGTCCGCCAGTTCTCTCTTCATCTCCTCCACATCCTCGAGCTCACGGATTTCAGCAATCTTCTTATAGATGTCCAGCTTCTGCCGCTCGTTGACGACATAGGAATCCGGCAGGTATGCGTTCACATGCAGGTTGACGCGGCAGGCCTCTTCCTGCAGCGTGGGCTCTCCCTTGGCCGTCTTCACCGCCTCATTCAGCAGCTTGCAGTACAGATCATACCCGACTGCCTGCATATGACCGTGCTGCGCCCGGCCCAGAATGCTGCCGGCGCCGCGGATCTCCAGATCCCGCATGGCAATCCGGAAGCCGCTGCCTAAGTCCGTGAATTCCCGGATGGCCGAGAGACGCTTTTCCGCCGTTTCCTTCAGCATTCTGTTCCGCTGATACATCAGGAACGCATAAGCGACCCGGTTGGAGCGTCCCACCCGGCCGCGCAGCTGATACAGCTGGGAGAGTCCCAGCCGGTCCGAGTCATGAATGATGATGGTGTTGACGTTGGAAATATCCAGACCGGTCTCGATGATGGTCGTGGAGACCAGCACATCGATGCGGGCGCTGATGAAATCATACATGATTTTCTCCAGCTCCGCCTCATCCATCTGGCCGTGGGCATACTGAACCCGCGCCTCCGGCACCAGCTCTGCAATTCCCGCCGCGATCCGGTCGATATCACTGACCCGGTTATAGACATAATAAATCTGGCCGCCCCGGGCGAGCTCCCTCGTGATGGCCTCCCGGACCATTTCGCCGTTATATTCCATGACGTAGGTCTGGATCGGCACGCGCTCTCCCGGCGCCTCCTCCAGGACGCTCATGTCCCGGATGCCCACCAGACTCATATGAAGCGTGCGCGGAATCGGCGTCGCCGTCAGGGTCAGGACGTCCACATTCTCCTTCAGCTTCTTGATCTTTTCCTTGTGTGATACGCCGAAGCGCTGTTCCTCATCCACCACCAGCAGACCCAGGTCCTTGAAGTGAACATCTTTGGACAGAATCCGGTGGGTCCCGATGAGAATATCTGCCTTGCCCTCTTCCAGATTCCGCAGGGCCTTCTTCTGTTCCGCCGCCGTGCGGAAGCGGGAAAGCAGCTCAATATTGACCGGGTAGCTGTGCATCCGCTCCGTGAAGGTGTTGTAATGCTGCTGCGCGAGGATAGTGGTCGGCACCAGCACGGCGACCTGCTTTCCGTCCTGGACGGCCTTGAAGGCAGCCCGGACCGCAATTTCCGTTTTTCCGTATCCCACGTCGCCGCAGATCAGGCGGTCCATGATCCGCGGGCTCTCCATATCCTTCTTGGTGTCCTCGATGGCCTGCAGCTGGTCGTCCGTCTCTTCGAAGGGAAACAGCTCCTCAAACTCCCGCTGCCAGACGGTGTCCTTAGAAAAAGCGTGGCCGGTCAGTGACTGGCGGGCGGCGTAAAGCTTGACCAGGTCTTCCGCGACCTCCGCCACGGCGCTGCGGACCTTCGCCTTGGTTCCGTTCCACTCCTGCGTCCCCAGCTTGTTGATCTTCGGCCTGGCCTCGGTGTCCGAGGCGGCGTACTTCTGCAGTGCGGACAGCTCGGACGGCAGGATGTAGAGCGTCCCGCCGGCGGCATATTCAATTTTCAGATAGTCCTTGGAGGCATTTTCGACCGTGATCTGCTCGACGCCGCGGTAAATACCGATGCCGTAGTCCTCGTGAACCACATAGTCCCCAGGTTTCAAGTCGGAGAATTCACTGATGGATTCTCCCTCGTATTTCCTGGTCTTCTTCTTTTTCTTCTTCTGCGCGCCGAAGATATCCGAATCTGCGATCACGGCAAAGTGCAGCTCCGGGTATTCGAAACCATGGGAGATATTGCCGTAGTAGGTCATGATCTCCCCGGGTTCCAGAATCCGCTCCGGATTCTCGCTGTAGAAAGCTGTCAGCCCGTTATCTGTCAGATCCTGGGCAAGACGCCTTGCGCGCGTGCGGGAAGGCGAGATCAGGATCACGCTGTATTTCTTCTTCCGATAGTCCGCAAGATCCTTCTGCAGCGCCTCAAAGCTCCGGTTGTAGGCGGTCACATTGCGGGCGTGGAGGTTGATGATCTGTGCCTCTTCGAAAAAG